>PLKR01000140.1 GCA_003140655.1 Acidobacteriaceae bacterium
TCGAAACTTTGTCAGTCGAAACCCTGATCGCACTTCTGCTCATCTCTCCCGTACTCACGAGCGCACAGAACCCTCCGCAGACGCCGCCTCCCGTCCCCTCATGGATGTCCGCATCTCAGACTTCCACCCAGAATTTCCCTCCGCTCCTTCTCCAGCAGCTTTCCGCCATCAAAGCCGCCGCGCTCAATGACGACTTCGCCTACGGCCAGCTCGCTCACCTCACCGAAAATATCGGACCGCGCCCCAGCGGCTCGCCTCAAGCTCGCGGCGCCGCCGAATACGTCGCCGGCGAACTCCGCAAACTCGGCCTCGAAGTCCGGCTTCAGCCTGTCACCTCCACGCACTGGGTCCGCGGCGCAGAAACCGCCGCCCTGGTCGAGTATCCCGGCATGGTTCCCAGCACCACTCAAAAAATCGTTCTCACCGCCCTCGGCGGAAGCTCCTCCACTCCCACCGACGGCCTCACTGCCGACGTAGTCACCGTCGACACTCTCGACGAGCTCCAAGCCCTCGGACGCGACAAGGTGGCTGGCAAGATAGTCCTCTTCAACGAACTCTTCGACAAGCAGAAAGCTGCCGCCGGATTGGCCTTCGCCGCCTACAGCGACGCCGTACTTTATCGCTGGGCCGGACCCAAAGCCGCCGCCGATCTAGGCGCGGTCGCAGCCCTGATTCGCTCCATCGCCAGCGCCGACTACCGGCTCCCCCACACCGGAATCAGCCTCCCCGCCGGAATCCCCGCCGCTGCCGTCACCGCCGAAGACGCCGACCTCATGGTCCACCTCGCCGCCCAAGGCAAAGTCCGCATGCATCTCACTCTCACTCCGCAGAAGCTCCCCGACGAAACCGGCTACAACGTAATCGCCGACCTCAAAGGTTCCGAGCACCCCGAGCAGATCGTAGTCGTCTCCGGCCATCTCGATTCCTGGGATCTCGGCACCGGAGCCATCGACGACGGAGCCGGGGTAGTAATGGCCATGCAGACCGCCGAAGTTCTCCAACGCCTCCACCTGCGCCCCGCCCGCACCCTCCGCGTGATCGCCTGGATGGACGAAGAAACCGGAGGCTCCGGCAGCCGAGCCTACACCGCCGAATACTCCAACAACTTCCCTCACCACATCGCCGCCATCGAGAGCGACGCCGGCGCCGCCCATCCCCTGGGCTTCGACGTGAAAGCCACTCCCGCCGCCATCGACGCCCTACGCCCCGTTCAATCCGTCCTCCAAAGCATCGGAGCAACGTTCTTCCAGCCCACCACCTATCCTCCCGGAGCCGACATCGAAGCCATGTCCAATGCCGGAGTCCCCGCCTTCGGCGTAATGCAAGACAGCCGCACCTATTTCAACTACCACCACTCCGCCGCCGACACCTTAGATAAAGTAGTCCCCTCCGAACTCCGCGAAAACGCCGCCGCCATGGCCGTATTGGCCTACGCCCTGACCAACATGAAAGAACCACTGCCGCGATAACAAGACGCTGAGCCGCCACAACTCGAGGACGGGAGACGCGCCCGTTCAAAGCCACAGAGCCCTCCCGAGCGGCGTACCATAAAAAGTACGTCGCGCACCTGTCAAGTCTACTTTGGTAGACATCCGACCCCCTCGAAAGTAGACATTTCTTCCACAGCCTATCCCCATGAATCCATTGACTCGCCAAAAAGCCCGCACGAGGAATCAACAACTTACGCCGAAAATTTTCTGCAAAGTGAAATGTTCCAGTTGGAACATTACGCACAATGTTCCAGTCGGAACATCGCACCACCCTCAAAATTGTTCCTCGCATGAGGCCGCAACGTTAGCCGGTGGTTGACGCATCTCAATTGGCGCGCTTATCATTTTCGTTTGACCCTTACTCCGCGGGCGGCTCTGGAGAACCGCCGCAGGATTTTAGAAGTGACCTTATGGATAAGAAGAAGTTAGAAAGTTTTAAGAAGAGGCTGGAGACGCGGCAGCAGGATCTGCGGCGCACGGTCTCACGCACCCAGGCCGACGGGCGCTCCGCCGATGAGGACACGGCGCAGGACATCGCCGACCGCGCCGCCAGTTCCTACACCAAAGAGTTTCTCTTCAGCCAGAGCAACAACGAGCGGGCGCTGCTGCAGATGGTCGAGCGAGCGCTGGCGCGCATCCGTGAAGGCAGCTTCGGCGAGTGCATCCATTGCGGCAAAGAAATCAACGCCAAGCGCCTGGAGGCTGTGCCCTGGACGCGCCACTGCATCGAGTGCCAGGAGAAACTCGAGCAGGGATTGCTGGAAGAAGCTCCGCGGTAGGCTCCTTCAATGAAGCGCGGGGTGGAACCCTCAGCGGGTAAAGCCCCGCATGTTTTCGGCCGCGTACGGCGCGGCTGAAGCCGTGCCCTCCCCAAGATGATTTATGCGACAGCACGTGTTCGACATCGCGGCGCGAGTGGAACGCGAGCACTTTCCAACCGAGGCGGCGGGCTCGGACGCCCGACAGCCGCCGGGACGGCGGCGCTACGAAAAATCTCAAAGAGCGCGGCTTTGACGGTGCTGTTTTCTGGCTGATAAACTAATATTTTGCCCCACCACGACGGAGCGTCATCGACATCGACGCACGAAACTGAGACTGGAAGGTAGCCTTGCGCGCAGAAACCCGCCATCAACTTAAGCAGGACGCATTCAGCCGAGTCACCATCGGAGCTGCGGAGAGGACCGCTCACTGGAGCGTGGAACACAGGAACACGCTCGCCATCGCCGGTATCGCCGTAGCAGTGATTGCCGCCGCTGCTCTGGGCGGGTGGTATTACTTGAGCGCGCAGGATGAGAAGGCCAGCTTCGATTTATCGGTGGCAGTCAGGACTCTCGACACGCCGCTTCGCCCCGCCGGAACGCCGGCGCAGCCGGATTCTCCGAGCTTTGCGTCGGCGAAGGAGCGCGCCGAAGCCGGCAAGAAGCAATTTCAGGCGATCGTGGACAAGTATCCGCACACGCGCACGGCGGATATGGCGCGCTACTTTTTGGGGGTGACTTCAGAGAGTGCAGGCGATAATGCCGGCGCTGAAAACAACTTCAAGGCGGTGGCATCGACCGGCAACAAAGAACTGGCTTCGGTGGCGAAGCTGGCGCTGGCCGCTCTCTATAGCAACACGAACCGCACCAAGGATGCCGTGACCCTCTACCAGGAGCTGATCAACCATCCTACAACTTCGGTGAGCAAAGTTACGGCGGAGTTGCAATTGGCAGAACTTTACCAGACCAGCAACCAACCGCTTGACGCCAAGCGTCTCTACGAGCAGGTCAAGAAGGACAATCCCGGCGCGGATGCGGTACAGATCGCGACCCAGAAATTGGCGGAACTGAAGTAACGCGGGCAGGGCGAGGCTCGGGGTGATTTTTCACTGCTGCGGCTTTTTATCCTACTCTTCGCNNTTAAACCTGCGCGAGATTCTCCTGCCTGCATTCCACTCCCCGTTTCCCTTTCCTTTTGTTCTCTGCGTTGAGTAGGATGATGATCCAGGTTGCAACCCAGCCGCGGAGAGACCTATGGCTGACTTCACACTGCGCGTTAATGGTAGAGAGAAAAAGGTAAGCGTTTCGCCGGAGACTCCGTTGCTTTGGGTATTGCGGGACACGCTGGAGCTCACGGGAACGAAATTCGGATGCGGCGCCGGGTTCTGCGGCGCGTGCACGGTGCACGCGGAGGGAGCGGCGATTCGGTCTTGCTCCACGCCGGTTTCGCAGGTTGCCGGGAAAAGCATCACGACGATTGAAGGGCTGGGCGCCAACGGCTTGCACGTTTTGCAGCAGGCATGGATTGCCGAAGAGGTGCCGCAATGCGGCTACTGCCAGACGGGACAGATTATGA
>PLKR01000070.1 GCA_003140655.1 Acidobacteriaceae bacterium
CTCGACAACGTCTTCGTCGAGCGCCTCTGGCGGACCGTGAAGTACGACGAGGTCTACCTGAAGAGCTACCGCTCGCTGGTCGATGCCCACACGAACCTCGACACCTTTTTCCGGTTTTACAACGACCTCCGGCCGCACAGCGCCTTTGGCAACGCGACGCCGCTGACCCCGATGGAAGTCTACCGAGACGAGCTCCCGCTTGCCATCAACCAATGATCCCCGCTCACTCCAACCCGATCAGGCCGATGCCTGCGGCAGGCTTCATCGCCTCTGTCCTCGGCATCGGCCAAGGCAACTGTCCGTCAACCGTCACCATAACTAAAAACCAGCGATCCGCTGTCTAACAGTTGGGGACCACCTCAGATCGGGGGTCGATCGGTTGCCAGGGAACGCCATCGCGAAAAAGCCTTCGACATTTACGCGAAGTCTCCGAGTCCGGAGATGGCTCTTGTTAACGAATTGCTGGACAAACTCATTGTCGAAGAGGTTGGCAGCCGCTTGAAAGACGGAGCGGCAGTGGTTGGTGAAATCGAAATCTTAGAGAAAAGGATCAAAATGAATGCTCACGTATTAGATTCATCGGTGCCGCAACATTGCAATTACTGCGGCATCGGAAATTATCGCCCGGTCGTCAACATCGCCCAGGGCGGGGGTGCGACCGCGGTACACAATTTCGGATTCAATCTGGTCGGGGCTCCAGTCTGGCTAATATTGGCATGCGATCACTGTTCCAATATTCAGGTATTCAGGCCGGACCTTAACGGACGAGGAGGTGCTAATGACGAGAATTGGATGCGGTTTGCTGGAGCGCCAATGTCTTAGGTTCGCTCTTAAATGCCTTCAGAGGAGGATGGACCGCGTAGCGCGGCGATCTGCGCAGCCCTCTGCTTGAGTAGGCTGAACGTCCGTAAAACCTCGTCGTCGTAATTCGCTGTCGAAACCGCTTCCGTCAACTGGGGCAGGATTTCATCGCGAAACGAGATCACTTCGACGCGAATCCCAGTGCGGACGTAATAGTGGTCTACGAGCGTTGCCAAGTTATGCGGATCCTTGACGGTCCAACAAATCCAAACCCGCTTGAGTTTTGCCAGGTCGAGGCCGAGGCGGCTATACATGGAGTGTATCGCCCCTCCGTACCGCTTGCCCTTGGTCGAATCAGTATTGGGTCCATCCTTTTGTGTCGGATGACCGGAGAATTTCTTCTCGAATGCGGCTATCAATTTGGCGGATGTTGGGCACCAGTTCTGGCAATGGGTAACGCTGCATTCGACATGGTATTGATTGTTCGGCGAAAGAGAGACGGCGATGATATCCAGCTGTCGGTTATTCCCGCTCATGACCTTCACATCGTTGTAGGTGAAACAATTGCGGCATAGCCGAAAATAGGATTCGACGATATGTTCGACGGTGTTCACTCGTGAATCTTGAGTATGGGCGCACCAACCCCTTGCAACTGAATTGAGCCGTCATGCGTTGGAGGACCGCGACGCTCGGCTATTTTAGACGTCCCATCTTGGTCACCGGTCGACGAAGCAGAANNCTGTCCCTGAGGCCATAAACCCTCGAGGCGGTGGCTCGGCGAGGTCTGCGGATCATCATTTACCAATTCCGGCCTGCCTCCGCACTGGGCAAGCATAGCGCGAACTTCGGGCTCAATCGTCGCACCGCCGAATCGGCGGCGTTGCGCCTCAACCATTGCCGGATCCACGAATCCCAAGGTCTCAAATTCATGCAGCATATAATGCGGGATGAAACGAGACGAACCAATGCTTACACCCAAGGCCAAATCCAGCCGTGCAACTTCACCGTACACCGCGGCCGGATTTCCCGGTGGCAGCTTCGCATGCGGCATTCCAGGATAGTCGGATGGCGTTCCATAANNATAATAATCGATGAGCGTCGTGACACGAGCCAGTGGATTGCGCAAGAGCCGTAGGATATCCTTCCGTACCCTAGCAAATGGCCGCAATCCATCGGCCGCGATTGGAACTGCCCACTTTCCCTGAGCCGTCAGCCAAGGATTCAGCACACGAGAGACGAAGAACGTCTCCGTCGGACCTTCGCAAAGCACGAATAGCATGTGACGTCAGAGCGGCGTACCGCCCAACAGATTCTTGCGCCAAATTTCCCCAAGCGTGTAATCTTCCAACCAAGCCGCAAATTCATCTGGAGCTTTGCGCGTAAGGCCAGTCGCATTCCCCATGCGCTCGGCGATAATAACGTTCTCGGGGCTGAAATAATCGATAAGGAGCGGCGACTGAGTTGCTACTAGAAGCTGGGTTCTACTTCCAGCGGATTTGAGCATATCGGCCAAGACTTNNAACTTTGGAAGGTGAACAGACGGCTGGTTGAGCAACGTGGTGAGGCAAATAAAACGTAACGTCCCATCGGAGAAAGCCGTAGGACCAAAAGTGTCTTCAGTCAGGCCCCTTTGTCTCCACCGTAGGCTGACATTTCCGGCCGTGCTTGGCGTCAGCACAAAATCGTCAAAAAACGGAGCAATAAGACGAATCGTTGCCCGAATATGGGCATAAACATCAGGCTCAAATCGCTGCAAAGCTAAAAGCACCGGTGCGATATTGCGAGCGTCTCCCAACAGGCCGTTGGCGTTG
>PLKR01000649.1:0-1763 GCA_003140655.1 Acidobacteriaceae bacterium
CCCTCGCTGCAATCGCAGGGCATCGAGCTGATTGATGGGAAAAACTCCGAGGCAGCACTGCGTACACCCTGGGCGGCATGCCAGCCACTCGCCGCTGCGGCGCGACGCGTCGGCTAAGGCGGAGTCCACGATCTGAATCAGAGCCTGATCCTTAGCGCGGATTTTGGAAGCTGGAGAGCAACGGGGCATGACGATGTCTGAATCATACAACTCGAGCGGTGAGTGCGTCAGAGTGCAACTTGGACATGGGAAGAAGGCCGTCTTGTGTTCCTGCTACTTCCAGAATGGATGTATGCATCGATCGACATCGCGTCCTGTATAGTCTTGTTGTCGCTGCGGGTATTTCCAGACCGAGTGGCGAATGCCACGCGAAGACGTAGCGGTGACCCTGCCCGGAGTGCATGATGCAAGTCTCAGACGGATACTTCATCGGCGTGGACGTCGGCGGCACGAAAGTGGCAGCTGGTTTAGTAAACTCCACGGGCGAAATCACTCACCGGACGCGAGTCCCGATGGTGGCGGCGGACGCAGCCGCCGGTTTGGCCGCTGTGACCTCCGCGATTGACTCGGTCCGCGCAGCGACCAACCCTAACCCGGAATCGCGGGCTTTGATCTCCGGCATCGGGATCTGCGCTCCTGGCCCGCTTGATCCACGGACCGGCATTGTGATTAATCCTCCGAATCTGCCTGGATGGCGCAATTTCCCTCTGGCCGACATGGTATCGAAAGCCTATCGCCTGCCCGTTCGAGTCGACAATGACGGCAATGCCGCGGCTTTGGCGGAAGCCTTGTGGGGTGCCGGCAGTCGTTATCGAAACGTTTTTTGCGCCACGATCGGCACTGGGATTGGCACCGGAATTGTCTTCGATGGCCGCATCTATCACGGCCGCACCGGAGCCGCAGCGGAGGGCGGTCACACGACCATCGACTATCGCGGCCCGCGTTGCGGATGCGGCAAGCTGGGTTGCATTGAAGCTCTGGCGTCCGGGCCAGCGATTGCTCGACGGGCCTCCGAACGGATCGCTGCGGGCCGCCGCTCTACTATCCTGGAGTATGCCGGAGGCCAGCTGGACCGCATCACGAGCGAGATGGTGGGTCGAGCTTATGTTGCCGGCGATCTGCTGGCAAAAGAGGTCTTACAGGAGACCGCAATGTTTCTCACTGTGTGGCTGGGCAACATCGTGGACTTGCTCGAGCCCGACGTGATGATCGTTGGCGGGGGCGTAGCTTCCATGCTGCAACCGTTCCTTGGAGAAATACGCGATCGGCTCCCTAGCTGGAGTGTGAATTTGCATTGTCAGGAAATCCCGCTGGTGANNCTTAGAAAGCAAGGTTGGCGTGCCAGGTCCAAACGAGTTGGAACCACATCGTTGACTGTTTCAGTCGCTGACTCGCAACGGAGAGCCGAGTAGCTGTGGTCTCTCAACGCGTAGCCGACCCCGCAGCAATTTCAAGCGCAAACAGGTTCTACTGGCCCGGACCCCGATGGCTCGGCTCGGTTGAGATTCCAACACTCCCCGGCAATTGCCCTGATGCGAAACGTTCCTACCAATCCTTGGGCGGGGTATCGTTAGAGGGATCGTCGTTATTCCATTTGAGGTCTGATTCGTCGCCATCATCGTCTCGAGTTTGATTGCGTTTGCGATAGCAGATGAAGATCATACCGATGGTCATGAAGGTTGGGGGAGCGATGAGGATCAGGATGCCGCTGCGCAAGGCCTGAATCATGCGAGAGCCGGAGGATGCGGCCTGGGTGTAGCACA
>PLKR01000649.1:1834-2123 GCA_003140655.1 Acidobacteriaceae bacterium
GTCCATCCGTACTGCATTCCAAGGATCACAGCAACCGTGAAAATCAAGACAAACCACCGAAGCCCGCGGTTCTCCGACAAGTGCATGAAGAACAGAAGGGCCAGCGCAGCCTCGACGATAGCGACGATCAGCATGCGCGCNNNNATGCAAAAGTAAACGATCAGGTCTTTTCCCATTCCACTGCTCTTATGTGTTTCGGCGGCAGTCATAGTGATTTGCTCCTGCTTCTTTTCATTTCAGTGAGCCAAATTCAAAAGATAGACCAGCGGCACCACGAACATCCAGACCA
>PLKR01000649.1:2180-2305 GCA_003140655.1 Acidobacteriaceae bacterium
ACGTGCAGCAGATGTAAGCCGGTGATGCTGAAGAACAACGAACTGAACAGAGGCGTGCCCCAGGGATTGTGGAAAAGCGTCGCTCCTTCCCCGATCATTCCCATCCATTCCCGGAGGTGCAGGGC
>PLKR01000649.1:2310-3124 GCA_003140655.1 Acidobacteriaceae bacterium
ACGAGCGTCATCACAGCCACATTGGTGATGCTATGAAAAGGTCTGGGCCAACCGGGAGTGGCATTGCGTATAAATCCGTAGGCGACCAGACATCCGGCGAAGGTGGCGCTATCTGCGATGATGAACAGCCACATCGCCATTTTCTTGGCAGGGACCGAGAATGCTGGCTCGGTCATTATCTCCGTCGCGCTTGTTCGCGACACCTGCCCGTGAATTGAAACATCGGCTTGGCTCACGTTGACTCCTACCTTTGACCGGGTTAGAGCTTCATCCACAGCAGCAAAAGCAGATACAGCCACAGCACGCCCATGAAATGCCAGTAGTGCGAGGTGGCGTCCAGGGTGCTTCGCCGCAGAACGGACCTGTTCAGTTTTCGGATCACGCGGGTTAGAGCGCCGAGCCCCCCGAACACGTGGAGAGCGTGAGCTACAGTCAGCACGTAGAAGAACGAGTAACTCACATTGGAAGCGAGTCCGAATCCCTGGGATTTGAGTTGCAGCCAGGCAAAAGTCTGCCCGGCAACAAAGAGCAGTCCTAAGAACAGTGTCACATAAAGCCAGCGCGCCGGATTGGCGGTGCGATCTTTACCCTGATCCTGATCCTGCACGCCTCCCATAAAGGTTGCGATGCGGCGGCGAGATATTTCCAGAGTAATGCTGCTGGCGACGATCACCAGAGTGTTCAGGTAAAGCACGGAGGGCAGAGTGAAGTGCCGCCAATCAGTCGCAGCCCCTTGACGAACGATCAAAGCGCTGCTGAAGGCGGCAAAGGTCATGGTGATGGACGCCAGGATTACCCAGATGCCAGTACTCGC
>PLKR01000649.1:3141-7703 GCA_003140655.1 Acidobacteriaceae bacterium
GTTGCCATACTGCGAACTCTCCTCGTGAAACTCCGTGCCCGGTTCGAAGATTACCTTTCTTCGATTCCTTTGCCTTCGACTATTTCTCGTCGATCACGTTCTTAAGGTGCTCCGGTGAAGTCTGCATCACGTAATCGCTGCTGGCACCCTCGACGCTGTACTGATACGGATCGTGGTAAACCACCGGCATCTTGTCGCCAAAATTGTTGTGGGGCGGCGGCGTGGCCGTGCTCCATTCCAGCGACGTGCCTTGCCACGGATTATCGTTCGGGGCAATCTCGCCCCAGAACCGGCTGTGGATCAGGTTGTAGAGGAAAATTAATTGGGCGAAGCCGGTGAATAGTGCTGCAATCGTTATGAACTTATGCACGGGAATCAGCGGAATCAGATAATCGTCTGTGAAGGCCTGGTAGCGGCGCACGTTGCCGGCGATTCCGAGATAGTGGAACGGCATAAAGATGCAGTACGCGCCCACGAAGCTCATCCAGAAATGAACCTTGCCCAGAGTCTCGTTCATCATGCGGCCGGTCATCTTCGGGAACCAGAAGTAGGTTCCGGCGAAGATGCCGAACATGGCCGCGACTCCCATGACCAAGTGGAAGTGGCCGACCACGAAATAGGTGGCGTGCAACATGATGTCGATGGAAGGCTGGGCCAGGAAAAAGCCGCTCACGCCACCGCTGATGAACATCGAAACGAAGCCCAGCGAGAATAGCGACGCCGAATTGATCCGCAACTTGGCGCCATACAGACTGCCCAGCCAGATCAGCACGATAATCGTGGATGGAATAGTGATCACCAGCGTGGGGAAGGAAAAGGCCAGCGAGGAGAAGGGGTTCATCCCGCTGACGAACATGTGGTGCCCGTAGACCATGTAGCTGAGGACAGCCAGGGCTCCCATGGAATAAATGAGAACTCTGTGGCTGAGCATTGGCCGGCGCATGTTGGTAACGAGAACGTGGGAAACGATGCCCATCCCGGGCACGATTGCGATGTAGACCTCAGGGTGTCCGAAGAACCAGAACAGATGCTGCCACAACAGAGTTGATCCACCGGAATGCGGCAAGAGTTGATCATTGATTACCAAGTTCGAAGCCACGAAGAAACTGGTTCCAGCGACGTGATCGAGAATAAGCAGGATGCAGGCCGGCATCAGCACCGCAAACGCGGTCAGGCCCATGAGCGAGGTAATGAACCAGGCCCAGGCGCTGAGCGGAAGCCGCATCAGGGACATGCCCTTGGTACGCATGTCGAGAGTCGTCGTGATGAAGTTCAACGAACCGAGCAACTGGCCAATGCAGAAAAGGGCAATCGAACTACCCCAAAGAACCACGCCGAGACCCTCGCCGGGGCCGCCAGCGTCACCGATGGCGCTCAACGGCGCATATTGCGTCCAGCCGCCTAGGGTTGGCCCCGTGCCGGTAAAGAACGAGGCGACCAAAACCAGGAAGGCGACGAACGTGACCCAGAACGACATCATGTTGAAGTGCGGAAACGGCATGTCTTCGGCGCCCACCTGGATGGGCAGGAAGAAATTGCCGAATGCGGCGAACGGCGCGGTGGTGAGCACAAAGAAGACCATGATCGTCCCGTGCATGGTCATCAGTTGCAGGTAATACTCCGGCGTCATCACGTTGCCCGGCGCGCCGGTCTTGGAGAGCAGGTGCAGCCCGGGAATCGCATAGCTTCCGAATGCGAGATGGATGCGCATGATCCAGGAAAGTACCATCCCGATCAAGGCGGCGAGCAATGCCAGCGCGTAATACTGTTTGCCGATAACTTTGTGGTCGAGGCTGAAGACATGCTTCCGAATGAAGCTGGTAGGGGCTCCATGCTGCACCGCATGTGCGGACATATCGTGCATTGCGCTGACCTCAAACGAGATGTGTTGTCCAGATGCTGCATCAACAACAGCTATTGCAGCGCCGCCTGCTGTTTAATCCAGGCATCGTAATCTTCCTGAGACATCACCTCGAGATACGCCTTCATGTTGTAATGCCCGAGGCCGCAAAGCTGGGTACAGACGATTTCGTACTTGCCGATTTTCGTCGCCGTGAAATGGAGCGAGACGTCCAATCCCGGAACGAAATCCTGCTGCACTCGCAATTCGGGGACATAGAAGGAGTGTCCCACGTCCTTCGAGTGCATCAGCAGATGGATCTCGCGGTTCACCGGAATGGCCATCTCAGCGGTTACGATGTCGTCTTTGGAATCCTGGTCGTGCGTGGTATCGAGACCGAAGAAGTTCGCGTTCGCTTCACTGATCTGGTCCGCGTGCAGTGGGCCGAACGTGCCATCCGGGCCGGGGTAGCGGAAATAAAATGCGAACTGTCCGGCCTGGACCTGGACTGGCAGCGCATTGGCTGCGGGAGGAGTGAAATACACGCTAGCCCACGCCTTTACTCCAAACACGCCCAAAGCCAAACACTCCGTGCCGACCAACAGGAAAGCAGCGATTACCAACCCCGCGGCGCCGCCGGGGAAACTCTTAATTGTGGTGCCGGGCTTGGGGTTGGAAAACTTCCAGATGAAGAAAGCCAGCAGGAACTGAGAGGCCAGGAACGAAAGACCGGCCTCCCACATCGTATCCGTATATTGCTCATCAATCAGATAGCCGTGGGTGGAGATATCCTGTGGCATGGGCCACATGTGCATCACGATGGGAATCGCCGAAGCGATTGCGATCAGAATGATCGTCACCGCGAAGATTTTTGCCATACCGCCCCGCCTTTGGCCGGAAGTGTCCGGCCCTTTCTCAGTAACGCCGCAGCTTACAACCGCTGCGGCGGACCTGACTTCGACCGGTTGTGCCCTTCGTTCTCTATGCTCCCAGTTTTCTACTTCGCCTTAAAGGTGAAATCAGCCGTTGCCGCCGCGCCAGCGGCAACCGTCACTTTTTGGTTTTGAGTACCGGCGGCTTCCTGCCACGCCGTCACCGTGTAGTTTCCCGGCGGCACGTTGTTGATGGTGTAGGAGCCGTTCTCGTCGGTAGTCGCGTAAGGCCCTTTGACCACCGCGAACCAACCGTGCATCCAGGGATGGATGTTGCACTTTACTTCGATAAACTCCGGAGCCTTCCAGCTCTTCTCGACCGGCGGCGCTCCCGGCGGCTGCGACTGATTCCACGGGATGTTGCCTGTCATCGGGTTGGGATTGGGGTGAATGTTGTGAGCCGTCTGGTCACTGGTTTCAACCTTGAATGTCTCGCCGGCATCCATTGCCAAAACATGCGGCATATACATGCAATTCTTCTGATTAAATTCCAGGACCGCGGTTGACACCTGCGCGCTGCCGCTCCAGTCGGAGATGTAGAGAACCACGTTCTCCAATCCTCCGCTGGCCCCAACCACATAGGTTTCCAGGTGCGCGGGATCGGTGGCGTGGGCCTTGGAGCAATAAGGGTCTTTCGACATGTCGATGCCCTTCATGTGCGGAGCGGCGCCGTCGAGTTTGACGGTCCCGGTTATCTTGCCCTCACCAGCCGCGTTGACTCCCTGATCCAAAATCAACATTGCACAGCAGACCAAAACTACCGCCGATAGTACAACTGCAAGATTGTGTCGATTCCTCATAGAAAGTTCTCTCCTTAAAGGACTGCGAAGGTGAAACTGGTTGCGATGCTCTTGCCTCTATTGCTGTCCCGCCGGAGCATTCGGATCAACCGGCTTCAGGGCCAGTTGTTTCGCCATCTCTTTTTCCTTGCTCTTCTGAGACATAAACGTTCGCAGATAGAAAACCAGGTCCCACGCCTCTTCGGGTTTGATGTTGTCAGCAAAGGAAGGCATGGGAGTGCCGTCCAGGCCGGTCATGAAGATCCTGTAAATGTCCTGATCGGTATCGCCGCATTTTGGCCTCGACCCGTCGGTGAAGTTGAAAGCCTGGATAGGACGGCCGAGATCATCTTGAAGGGTCGAAGCCGACGGTCCGTTGGCCATACCCTGCACGCCATGACACTTCCAGCACTGCACCCGGGCAAATACTTCGCGACCCGCCTTGATGCGCTCGGCGGTGACTTCCGGCTCGGGAGGAATCTGGATTGGCGTTCCCGGCTTCTCGCTGACCCAGCGCGGAGAGAAGTGCTTAACCCAAGCGACGAGGTCGGCGCGCTCCTGTTTGCTTAAAGTGTTCCATTGCGGCATGTTGGAGCGGTCGAAGCCTCGCGTGATGGCGTCGAAAAGATCCTGGTCGGTAGGCAGGGTGCCGGTCGGAGTGGAGCGGCACTTGAAGATGCCCAACTGGAAGTCGCGTGGCTGTTGGTATATGGGGGGCTGCATGTAAGGAGCGTTTTCGCCGTTACCGTCGCCCAGCGGGCCATGGCAGCCGACACAGTACCGGCGGTAGGGCGGAGCGGCATCCTTCGCATGACCGGTAACATTTCCGATGTGGCTTTCCGCACCAATGCGCGTTTGTATGTCGTATGTCGAGAGCTGCGCCCTGGAAGCGAGCGGGAAGGCCAAAACCGCAGCCGCGCCCATGAACAGCGTCCACTTCCGCAATCTTGTTCGCATGTCTATCCCTCTCTAGAAATCGAAGTCAAGTCCCATCAGCAATTCGCTCGTGTT
>PLKR01000649.1:7723-13784 GCA_003140655.1 Acidobacteriaceae bacterium
AGGAGTCCCGTAGGTCCGACTCCCGCATATCCCGGCCCGTTGGCTTGTTGCGACATCCGTTCCGCCTCATACCGGGTGATGAATATCAGCTGCGGGCTGTATACGTAGTGACCCTCGAAGGTGGCGCCATTCCAGCTGGGCGCCCGTGATCCCACCGGAAGAGTTGATCCTGGCACATTGTTCGGAGGGCAGCCCGGAGTGCCGGCGGAACCCGCGCAAGTTGTGCCTCCATTGCCGTCTGTGGCTATTGCGTTGCCATAACCCTGCCCGAACCAAACGTTATCCGAGCCATGCTGAGTCACAACCGTAAGGTCGAGATGCGGGCCGAAGTAGAATTGCCCGACGAAGCCCTCGCGACTGAAGCTCTTGTTGCCAATCCCGGAACCAGCAATGGGCACCCCGCCAGAAGTCAGATAGTATGTGGCCGCTTCTCCGGCCATGGCGTAGAACCCGATCCGCTGCACTCCCAGCCTGCCCGTATCGAAAGCCTGACTCCCGGCAAAGAATCCAGTGTAGGAGTTGGCTCCCAAGGTCAGGTTCACATTCCCATCATTCGAACTGACGAGGCTGGCGGAAATGCGCGTCCGGTCATTCAGCGAGTGTCCCATGTACTCCAAGCCGAGCTGGTTGTCCCCTATCTGCCCAAAGATGTTCCCGTCACCTTGCGGGATGAAGTGATAAGTCTGATAAATGCCGCCGTTGCCGGTCAGCGTCAGAATGCGCTTTTCAGAAAGCAGGTTGTCGAGTTCGAATCTACCGAGTTTGACATTGAGCCACGGGCTGTGCGCGATGTTATCTAAGCGCACAAAAACCTGCTCAAAGTGAAAAGCGCCGGTAGAATCGGAGGACGGAAGCAGATAGAAGGAGATGTTCTTCTCGAGAGTTCCACCGGTATGGAAGTCGAGCCCGCTCAAGTCAAAGCCGGAACTCGAGATGCGCTGGATCGCAGAGCCTGTCGTCACTCCGCCCGCGTATGTGTCCACCTCGACCTTGCCCGTGCTCACCCGGTGCCAGATCGGCGTGATGCGGAACGTGACCGGCCAATACCCAGGGTTCTGCCAGATCGGGGCATCGCGATCGTTCATGAGCTGATAGCCGTTGTCTTTGAACTTCTGTCCAAAGTAGTTCAGCATCGGCCAGGACTCGTGGCACGCCGAGCAGCGCAGGCCATACTTTCTAGCAAATGCCGGCAGGGCGTTCGCGGGCTGGCTGCAGGTGAGCGCCACCAGTACGAGAACCAGAGCCAGGGAAAACAACGAGGTCGCAGAATGAAATGCTTTGCGAAGACGCGAACGACTCGAAACGTGCATGGCCGGACTCCTCGGCAAAGATTCAGATCAACATCTGTTTTGTGGAAGATCGAACTTCCACAAAACCGGAACGGAGGTACGCTCTTGCGGAACGTCGGATTCGCCTAGCCTAATAATTCCCTCTGGGCGCGGCTGCCGCCAGTGATCAGGGAGGTTCCCCACCCGACCAGACTTGCGGAGAACATGAAGACCGTCCCCCATTCTGGCGTGCGGTGTAGCTGTCCGCAAATCCTACCACCATACCGGAGCGGAATCCTACTACTGTGGATAGTGGAAGTGCAAGAGATTTTACAAATGTTTAACAATCTCTCTTGGCAGTGCTCCTTGAAGCAGTGCTCCTTGAATAGGTTCTTGCAGCCGAGTCAAACCTCTCTGGAGTGGGAGTTGACAGCGTTGTGCCCAGGGTACGAGACTCTCAGGAGTCTAGGAACGGAGATTACGGTGGACTGGCGGATATGGGTCCGAGGTCGGGATGTGGATTTCTGGGCGACTTTGCCCACCGGCCTGTTTCCCATGCTGCTATTGCTTCTTGTGGCGGCACTTCCGCTCGCAGGCCGCGAAAAAGATAAATTGCCCTACGGCGAAGGGCTGATCGTCAATATCCCCCTACCGGAGAGTGAAGTGCAGCAAGTCGTGGAGGAGGTCGCGCAGAGCGGTTTGATCCGAGGGACCAAGGAGTACAACAAGGACGAGTTCATCGGCGGCGCGAAAGCCGCCACTTCCTCACGCGTATTTCCGGCGTGGAACGAAGGCGGGAAGGTCTTTTACAAGGTTCGCGAGCTGGCAATCGACCCACGCAACTTCAAAGATAGCGGCGACGTTGGGACGCTGGCGGTGCGATATGTGGTGCAGGCTCAAGGCGAGAAAAACACGGTCTTGCGCATCGATGCGCTTTTCGAGGAGGACTTCCGCCACACCGTTCATCAATCGAACGGCTCAGTCGAAAGCAGCGAGTACAAGGACATTCAGGAGCACCTTGAAGCCATCGAGGTAATGAAGCAGCAGAACGTCGAAGCCGAGAAAGAGCGGCAGGAGCAACTGGCGAAGAAACAGAAGGCTGCCGTGCAGACGTACGCACCCACGGTGACCGCGGAGCAATCCGCACCTCAGGCCTTCCCTCAGGCTATGGAAACCCGAGCGGATCCGGGTTCGCAAACCGCCTCGGCGCCGTCCCCGGGCCAGATATTGTCCAGTCAAAGCGCGCCCACCCCAACCCCGTCCAGTCAGACGCTGGAAGAACACGTCAAGGATCTACGCAAGGAGGTCGAGCGGCTGGTAAAGGCTCCGGGCGCGCCGCTCAAGTCCGCGCCTTTCCACACTGCGAGCACGTTGCAGACCCTAACCACCGGTACGGAAGTGTTGATTCTGATTTCCACGCCTTACTGGTATGGCGTGGAGACGCACGAGGGGCAGCACGGATGGATCATGCGCGACCAGTTGGAGCAGCCATGAAGCATGGTTTGGCAGGGTTCCGTGCGGCAGGGNNTCCGTGCGGCAGGGTTCCGTGCAGCACGATTTCGTCGAGTTTTCGCGCACGCGCTGTTGGCGGCGGCCGTGGCTTTTTGCGGCGCGGAAGGGTGCCTCGCTCAAGGCAGCGGATTTGAGCGTGCTTTCCCGCAATCCAAGGCCACGGTGGAAAAAGTCCTGAAAGAGATGCAAGCCGCCACGGGCGGACGTCTTCCAGTGCTGGACGGTTTCGCGGCTTCGGCGGATCATCCCCTGGACCGCTATCAGCGTGGGTACTATCAATCCAAGTTCCAGGTCAGCGCGGCGCCTTCTGGGGGATCGATTGTGCGGGTGAGCGTGCAGGTTACAGCTTGGTATGCCGATCCGGTTGCTTCGCGGTCTGGATATCAGCTGTTGACCTCAAATGGCCGTCTGGAAGCGGACCTGCTGGATCAACTGGCAGATCAACTCGCCGGCAAAGCGCCGCAAATTGACGCCAGTTCTCCGGCAAGCGCCGCAAGGAAGCCTTTTCCATCGGAGAAATCTGCGTTGGGACCATCCCTTTCAGGGCAGTCCTCTTCGCGTCAATCTTCTTCAGAGGAATCTTCGTCAGCGCCAGCAGCGAGGAAGCCGGATGCGACAGAGCCCACGATTTCAGCGCCGGTTCCACGACTCCCGGAAAGCGGGGGCGCTTTTTCGTCGTCCTTAGCCCAGGGTTTGGCCGGGCAAGAAAAATCCGGTGCCCAAGCAGGGCAGAAAAAACTTGCCGACGAATACCCAAGCGCTCTGCGAGCCGAAGCGGAGAGCCTGGAAGAGATTCTGAAGAACCAGGCTCATCCCAAGAATCTGGTTGCGGTGAAGAAGTCAGGAACCCCGGTGGTCGCGACCGCGAGTTTGACGGCCAAGACGTTGTTCCTGGCCAGCGCACACGATGAGTTCGAGATGCTGGATTTCAATCGGGATTGGGTTCACGTGCGCATCTCTGGCCTGTCTCGTGGATGGATCTGGCGTAATAACCTGGAAATGCCCGACAGCGTTCCGGACAGCGATGCGCCGACGGGTGCAGCGCCGGGCCCCGTCGCTGCGGAGCTATTTCATGTGACTCGGGAGGAAACAGCGCCTTTCCCGGGAGATTGGGCTCCGCTCCGCGGAAAAAGAGTAAAGATCGTCTCGGTAGAAAAGATAAGCGAAACCGGAAAGGATGTGGCCCCGCAACTCAGACTGGAGTTCGCGAAGTCAGTGCTCGACAACGATTATGCGGAACTCGCGCAGAAGCCACAGGAACTGGCAGGGATTGTGTTGATCTTCGATTCAGTTGATGGAGGGATGATTGCCGCCACGTTCCCAGCGCTCCAGCAATGGAAGGCAGGGAAAATGTCGGACGCGGCTCTGTGGCATCAGTGTTTCTTTGATCCGCCGGAAACCTTCAATGAATCTGGGGCTTCGGCAAGCCAGTAGCACCGGTAAAGCAAAACATCTCAGAACAAAACAGCTTAAGTCTTGAATCGCTCCTGTTCGGGGCTATTCTCGCTAAGCTCTAACCTTTGTATGGGCTTTCCAGCCAGACATCTCTTCTGCAGACTGAGCATCAATCGCTCATCTTCCGCGATCAGCTTTGGGCTTCGTCTTTCGCCACTTTGGACTTCAAGAAGCCTTTGCATCAAATCGGTGAAGTTTTCCATAACTTCCTCCAATATTGGCCACGGCTGGTTGGTTGACAGACATACTAGGTGACATTCCAAGCACAAAACTGGTCAAAAGTGATCAACTTTTGTGTGGCTTGTCAAAGGCATCTAGTCGAGTCGGGAAGAACATCCAGCCCAATGATTGCGGCTATTCTGTTAAGCTCGCTCCTGAAATTCTGGGAGGCTTGAAATGCGCCCTTCGCGTGCTATTGCCTTCGCGCTCGTTACCCTGGTCTCATCTTCTCTCGCAGCGCAAACTGCGGCCTCGCAGCCAGCTCCTCCGCAGACCGCGCGCCAGGCCCTGATCGAAATGTTTTTCGGTCAAGCGCCAGACCATCTGGAAAAGCATCTTCCCGACATCACTCGCCGAACTTATCAGAGACTCGGAGGGGCAAATGGTCAGAGTGGTCTTGATATGTTTTCTCTGCTCGCAATGCAAGCCAAGTCTGGGAAAAACAACCTCGAGACCTTCGACACCGGCTCAACCCTTGCAACTGTCAAAGAACTCCCAGGCGGAAGTTACGAGAGAATGGACATCACTGTCGAACGGGACGACTTTGCTGGTGACAAGGACGAGATCGAACTCGTTCCCCACATGATTAGCGATGGAAAAGAGGAGACTCTCCCCTTCATCCTGCACTTCACCTTTGCGATGAAGATGGAATCGAGCATCTGGCGCCTGAATGACGTTAGCATCGCTCTGCAGGTACCCCTCGCCGATCCCGCCTTCTTGAAGAGCATGGAAGAACGCCAGCTTCATCAGAACGAACAGGCCGCGCTCTGGTCGATCCGAGCAGTGATCAGTGCCGAGACGTCATACCAGTCCGCACAAGGCGGCTTTGCCTGCACCTTCTCCGCTCTCGGAAGCGCAGGCAAAGTGGCGGGCGCTGCGAGGCGGGCCTACCTTTATGATTCGCAAGTGGCCGGCGGCAAGAAAAATGGCTACACCTTCGCCATTTCAGAGTGCGATGCGTCCCACTACCACGCCGTTGCCGAGCCCGTGCTGCCAGAGTCGGGTCAGCACGCCTACTGTGCGGACGAGAGTGGCATGGTGCGTTCCTCTGCCGACGGAAAGGCGTCCACCTGCCTGGCTACCGGTGAGGTCGTGGAACAGAAAGTTCCTGCCGCCAGGATTCCTCAGCACAGCGCTCCTGCTCAAAGCGACGCTGCTTCTGGGACGACCGAACCCGCACAGCGAGTCAGCATTTCTCAGGGCGTCTCTGCGGGGCTGCTCATTAGCAGAGTGCCACCAATTTATCCGCCGTTGGCGCGAAACGCGAGGATCCAGGGAAGCGTAGTGATGAAGGCGCTGATCAATCAGACGGGCGACGTAGTAAGCCTCGAACTGATCTCGGGGCATCCCATGCTGGCTCCGGCCGCCCTGGATGCGGTGAGGCAATGGAAATACCGGCCGTACATGCTGAACGGAAATGCTGTGGAAGTGGAGACGCAGGTCATCGTGAACTTCACGCTGAGTGAACCCTAGCGCCGCTTGTCCGATGGATGCTTACCGGCCGGTGGGGAAATGTTGCGAGGTCAGTTCCTGAGTTTCGGCTTGACCTTCGAAAGCCGTGATAGTACCTATTGCAATGCTTGAGTACCAGGGCGGTTTGTTGGGGG
>PLKR01000394.1:0-2376 GCA_003140655.1 Acidobacteriaceae bacterium
GCAGCGGCGAAAATGAGCGCTGCCGTCAGCAGCAACGTGTGGAGAGCTGACTTTGGCCCCTGCGGAGTGATGGGAGGCCGTTGCAATTTTGGCGAGAGACACGCCCGCGGTGGCTGACCGTTGATCTCCACAGCTGGGGGCGACGCGGCTGGCAACATATGCGGAGGATTATAACGCCGAGGTAGTGGGTCAGAATGATTTCCACAGGTCGTGATTAGTGTTGCGCTCGGCAATACAAATGTCGGACACTGTCTCCGTGGTTATCTGTCCCCACTGCAAAGAGGAAACCAATATTCCCGGCGATTTTGACTACATCGAAGCGGGCAGATTCACTTGCGAACACTGCCACACCGAGTTCCTGATTCTTGACGATGTGCCGGTGATTTGGGAAATAATATCAACAGCGGAATCGAACCCCATGACCATCGGCAAGCGCAAGCGGATCGAAAAACATCGTAACAAGTAGCCTGTGGACCCCATCGCAATTTTTGTGCCGCCGCGATCTTCCTGCGGGCTGATGCCGACATGGTGCGCTTTGCGGGAGCTGCTGCCGCCGCTGGCTTCGATTCCTTCCGAGCAGTCGCCCACCCCTCTTTCTGCGCGAGGCTGATCCGCCTGCGAGCCGAGGCTGACAGGGTACGCTGCCCGTTTGTATGTGAGCTTCCCAAAGCCGCGAGCGCGCCAGTGAAGGGTTGGACTTCCTGCTCTGCTTTACCCAGTGCCTTCTTCAGCTGCCCCCACTAACGTAACATCGGCCTCAGCCTGCCTTAGCCTGCCTTAGCCTTCCCCATCCTTCGCTGTGTCTCCGTCTGACGTTCGCAGAAATTAGCTATGCCGCGCAAGCATGTCGTCTCGTAGATCGTGTCCGGTTTGGGGAAGAAGGCATAGCAGCCCAACGGACTATGCCACCAAATCATTCCAAGCGTGATCGGAGTACGGTAGGCGATTTCGACTAGCCAGTTAGAGGTCTCGCACCCCGGCCCTAGCTCAATGGCCGTGAATCTTAGAAAAGACTTCGGAGCGAATCCTCGTTTTTCGGACTTATCCATGATTCCCGGTGCCCTTCTGCCGTAATCACTCGTGAGTAGCTCCTACTAATTCTTAGGGATGATAGGCCGATTCGGCACAAGAATGAGGTTATCTGTTTTGGTGCGCCTCATTATGGAACGCCTGCCCAGGAGATGACCCAAGCCGCTCATTGGTTGTTCGTGGGGATAGCTATAGAGGGGAAGAAAATCTGGACGCAGCGGGGATAACTCTTGTTGGCAGGAAGTCTCTGGGCTTCTTTGTCTAGCTCCAACTTTGGATTTCAAGTAGCCGCTGCATCAACCCGGTCAAGTTTTTCATGACTTTTCTCCCAAGGCTGGTTGACAGACACGATAGTGATGGCGAAGGCAGAAAACTGTTCAAAAGTGGACAGTTTATATGTGCGGCGGTCCTCGATTGGTTGTTGGCGAAATATCGCGGCTCTAGATGTATCCCAGAGAAAAGCGCCACTCCACTACTGCGCATCGCGTATGCGCACTCGGAGATCCGACCCTTCGGGTGCGTCTGCCGGCAGGTGCAATCGCACAATCTATTAATTACGGTACGGCCTCAGATCACGATTTGCGCGTCCTCCAAGCCGGGCGTTTTCAGCGCGGGCGGGCGCGGGCGGAACCGAGGATTTGGGACCGCTGGACACGTGGGCCTAACTTCCTGTTTGTCCGTGATCCAGGTGCAATCCCAGAGGCGCCGCTAATCGGCTCCGCAGCAGGTCACTTGTACGCGTAAACACTCCTACGACAATGCTCTCGTCTTGGAATGGTGCGGTGACGGGTTAAGCCATGAGGCAACTTGCGGAAGTGGAGGGAGTATTATGCGGATAACTAATGGAATTGATGAAAACGGAGTAGAGCAATGTCCGAGTCCATTGACTGGCCGCCGACGCATCCGGCGCGGCCTCGCCGTCGCCGTCGCTTCCTTCTCATTCTCGTCGTCCTTGCCGGCATCTTCTTCGGCGGCCGGACCGCGTTGTCGTACTACGTGGACGTGCTCTGGTTCGGGTCGCTCGGCTTCGGGCACGTATTCTGGAAGACACTAAGCCTGCAGTGGGAAGCCTTCACGGCTTTTGCATCGGCCACATTTCTCATCCTGTTTGGATCGTTCCTGGCTCTGAAGCGGGCACATCTCCACGATTTACCGGATGGTCATACGATTCTTATCGGTGGACAGCCGGTGAAGCTGCCGGTAGAGCNNTTGGTACGCACCCCGCGCTACAGGTGTCGTCTTAGACCCGATTTTTGGCAAGCCGCTGAACTTCTTTCTATTCGCCCTTCCCGCGTGGCAGCTCGTCGCCAGCTGGCTGCTTACGCTAGCCGTGATTACCTGTCTACT
>PLKR01000394.1:2435-2723 GCA_003140655.1 Acidobacteriaceae bacterium
TCTTCGGAGGGGTTACCTACACTGACGCGCACGTCACGCTCACAGGGATGCTCGCGGTCTGCGTAGCTCTCGTTATCGGCGCGGTGATCGCGGTCGTCAACGCAGTGCGGGTGCCACGCGGGCGCTGGCTGGTCGCGGCGATCCTTCCGGCCACGGTCTGTTATATCGCCGTTCAAGGGGTCGCGTGGTACGTCAGCAGCTTTATCGTCAAACCGAATGAGTTGGTTCGCGAGAAGCCCTACATTGTCTTCAACACCGACTTGACGAGGCAAGCCTACGGATTGAACC
>PLKR01000394.1:2760-3183 GCA_003140655.1 Acidobacteriaceae bacterium
GCGAGGTGATGCTGGCCGCGCGCGAGTTGAATGTCGATAAGCTCCCGGAGAGCAGCCGCAACTGGATTAACGACAAGCTGATCTACACTCACGGCTACGGAGTCACGATGAATCCAGTTAATGGGTTCACGCCGGAAGGGCTCCCCACTCTGATTTTGAGTAATATGCCGGTACAGAGCACGGTGCGTGGTCTGAGCGTGACGCGCCCAGAGATTTACTTCGGCGAGATAACCAATACCGACGTCTACGTGAAGACACGGCAGAAGGAATTCAACTATCCGCAAGGTGCGAGCAACAGCCTCACATCGTACGAGGGCAACGGCGGCATCGTTCTCGGCGGTTTTCTGCGCCGCATTGCTATCGCGTTCGACCGAGACGACCTAACGAAGCTACCGTTCAGTGATGACGTGAACAGGGATAGCC
>PLKR01000288.1:0-1895 GCA_003140655.1 Acidobacteriaceae bacterium
CCATCCTCGATTTCGATGAACGCGCCGAAGTCGGTAAGGTTGCGCACCCGGCCTTCCACCGTCATGCCCACGGGGTACTTGTCGTGCAGCGCGTCCCAGGGATTGGTCGCCAATTGCCGCATGCCGAGAGAGATGCGGCGCTCGCCGGGNNGAAGGATGCTTCATGCGCTTCGACCATGTCATTTCACTGACATGCACCAAGCCCTCAATGCCCTGCTCCAGTTCGACGAACGCACCGTAATCGGTCACGCTGATCACCCGCCCGGAAACGTGTGCGCCCACGGGATAGCGGTGTTCGGCATCGAGCCAGGGATCAGGCGTCAGCTGCTTGAAGCCCAGGGAAACCCGCTGCTTGTCTTTGTCGTACTTCAGCACCTTCACCTGAATCTGATCGCCCACGTTGACCAGATCCCGGGGATGCGTCAGCCGGCCCCACGACATATCGGTGATATGCAGCAGGCCATCCAGCCCGCCGAGATCTACGAAAGCTCCGTACTCGGTCAGGTTTTTCACCACCCCGGTCAGAATGGAACCTTCCTCCAGATGTTCGAGAGTCTTGCTGCGTTTCTCGTTCTGCTCGCCTTCCAGCAATTCCTTGCGCGAGACCACGATGTTGCCGCGCTTCTTGTTGACCTTGATGACGGTAACTTCGAGGGTCTGGCCCTTCATGCCGTCCAGATTCCGGATGGGCCGCAGATCCACTTGCGAGCCGGGCAGAAAAGCCCGTGCGCCCAGAATGTCGACCGTCAGGCCGCCCTTCGTGCGCTCAATCACCACAGCTTTGATCGGCCTCTTCTCGTGATGAGCTTTCTCCACCTCGTCCCAGGCGTGAATGCGCGCCGCCTTCTGGTGCGAGAGGTTGACGTAGCCTTCCTCGGTTTGTCCCTTCTCCCGCATCACTTCAATTTCGTCACCCGGCTTCACCTTCGGCTTGCCCTCGTGATCGAGCACCTCCGAAAGTGGCAACATGCCTTCCGACTTGGTGCCAATGTCGACCACCACGTGCGTCGCAGTGAGCTTCAGCACCGTGCCTTTGATGACGCGGTCTTCTCCCACGGCCTCTTCGGTTTCGGTAGTGAAGTTCTCGAGCGCGGAAGCGAAGTCTTCGCTGGCGTGCTTGTCGTCCGCGGCGGGCGCCGGATGCGGCGCTTCATCAGCGGAAGCAGCTGCGGCTGTCGGAGCGGCGGTTGCAACCGGAGCCTGATCCTGCTGAGTCAAGCTTTGCTCAGTGAAGCTGTTCTCGGTCAAGTTTTGTTCGGTTGAGGTGGTTTCGGCAGCCGTCGGTTCTGCTTCGGTTGCGACGGCGGTGGCGGATTCGGAGTTGTGGGCGGTGGTGTCGTCGAACAAAGGTTATGCCTCTCTGCTGTTGCCTCGCACTCGGTGCGGGGAGGATACGGGCCTGCTTAGCGGACTGCTGGAGTGAGTCGTTTGGTTGTGGTGGGCTCACCCTGGCGAGTGAGCTTGGACAATCCCAGCTGCCGGACGTTTTACAGAAACCCGCGTCCAAAGGGAACTCTTCGACTATAGCAACGCCTCACAAACAGTGTCAAACGCAAAAGTCGCATGTTACGGTAGTGTTGCAAGCTATGTGTGGGGCTGCATGTGGAGACGGCCGCCTCGGCTGTCCAGCCGAGCGCAGCGAGGCGTGCTGGCACTTTCAGTTTTGCCCCGCAGCCCCCATCTGCTACCCTGCCCCTTGTTATGGATTACCTCTGGACCCCGTGGCGTTACGCCTACGTCACCAGCACGGAAAAGACGCCCAGCTGCATCTTCTGCGACGCCGTGAAAGCAGGCGACGACGCCAAAACTCGCATAGTCCATCGCGGCCAGGAATGCTTCGTCATCCTGAATACGTATCCCTATACGCCCGGCCACGTGATGATCGTCCCCTACGC
>PLKR01000288.1:1903-5472 GCA_003140655.1 Acidobacteriaceae bacterium
TACCACCCCGACGGCATCAACCTCGGCATGAACATCGGCAAAGCCGCCGGAGCTGGCGTCGCCGGACACATCCACATGCACGTCCTGCCGCGCTGGGTCGCGGATGCGAACTTCGTGTCAGTAGTCTGCGAGACGCGGATTCTGCCGGAGACGCTGGAGGAGACGTGGAAGCGGATGACGAAAGCTTTGAAGGCGTAACCCTCTAGTCACCCACGATACCTTCCATCTCTTTTTCGTNNCCCGCATCCGCGCCCGCAACCACGTAATCCGTCTTCTTACTGACGGAGTTGGTGACCTTCCCGCCCGCGTCTTCAATCATCTTCTTGGCTTCATCACGGGTAAAGTGCTTAAGCGTCCCCGTCAGGACAAACGTCTTGCCAGCAAGCTTCGTCCCGCGCTGCTTCTTCTGTCCCGTTAGCCTAGCTCCAGCCTCGCGCAACCGCTCGACCAGTTTGCGATTGGCAGCGATGCTGAAGAACTCCGCAATGCTCTCGGCGATGCGGGGTCCGACTTCATTCACGTCCTGCAATTCCTCGACTCCAGCGCTTTCCAGAGCTTCCATCGACCCAAAATGCTCGGCTAAGAATTGCGCCGTGCGTTCGCCAACCATTCGAATGCCCAGCCCGTAGATCACCCGCTCCAGCGGCAAAGTCTTCGAATTCTCAATCTCATCGAGAATGTTCTGTGCGGATTTATCGGCGAAGCGCTCAAGGCCGAGCAGTTTTTCCTTCGTGAGGTCGTAGATATCGGCGACATTCTTGACCAAGCCGCGCTCGATCAACTGGTTGACCAGGGACTCGCCCATACCGTCGATGTTCATCACACCACGAGAGGCGAAATGCAGAATCGTGCCGAGTAACTTAGCGGGGCAGTTTGCATTGACGCAGCGGTAGTCAACTTCGCCCTCGGGTCGAACAACTTGGGTGCCGCAAACGGAGCATTTCTTAGGCTCTTCGATCTCCTTTGTGCCGCGTGGGTGCTCCTTATCAACCTCGACGATCTTAGGAATCACATCGCCACCACGCTCAACTCGCACCCAGTCGCCAATCTTTACGCCAAGACGTTGAATTTCATCCATATTGTGCAGTGTGGCGTTGCGAACCGTCGTCCCGCCGATCGGAATTGGCACCAATTCTGCGACGGGTGTCAATTTGCCGGTACGGCCGGTTTGCCAACGAATTTTTTCCAGCTTCGTGACTCCGCCGCGCGCAGCGTATTTATAAGCAATCGCCCAGCGCGGAGCCTTGCCTGTGAATCCCAGCTCGTCCTGCAACGAGGTTCGGTCCACTTTTACGACGATGCCATCGATCTCATAAGGCAGTGAATCGCGTTTCTCTTCCCAGCGCTGGATAAATGCCCAAACCTCGTCCATCGATCGCACAAGCTTGTGGTTTGGATTGACTTTGAATCCTGCAGCCTCGAGAGCCGCCAGCGTTTTCGAATGATGATCAAAATATGTACGGCCGTTCTGCAGCAGAATGTAGGGGAAATAATCGAGACGGCGCTCCGCGGTGATATTGGAATCCAGCTGCCGCACGGTACCGGCGGTGAAATTGCGCGGGTTCGCGAATGTTGGCAGTCCATCCCGCTCACGTTCTTCATTAATCTTTTTGAACGACGCGGTGGGCATGAGCAGTTCGCCGCGCACCTCGAAATCCGCCGGGATGCCGGCCTTCTTCAGTTTGTCTTTCGGAATAGAAAGCGGCACCGAACGCACTGTACGCACATTCAAAGTGACATCCTCACCTATACTTCCGTCACCGCGAGTGATCCCGCGCACCAGCTTCCCGTCTTCATAAATCAGAGCCAACGACATGCCATCGAGCTTCAGCTCGCAAACGTAATCTACCTCGGTTCGGCCGCTGAGTTCGTGGACCCGGCGTTCCCAGGCCCGCAGTTCCTCTTCGTTGTAAGTGTTGTCGAGCGACAACATCGGCGAAGAGTGCGGCACCTTGACGAAGCCCTCACGCGGCTTTCCTCCCACGCGCTGCGTTGGAGAATCCGGCGTCACCAGCCCTGGATGCTCCGCCTCCAGATTTTTCAACTGCTGCATCAGTTGGTCGAACTCGGCATCGCTGATCTCAGGATGGTCGAGGACGTAATACAGGTATTCGTGGTGGCGGATCTTCTCACGAAGCGATTCGATCTTTTTTTCGACGTCTTTCCCAGCGCCAGGCATCGCAAAGATTATAGGCGGAAGCGGATTCCTTGCACTCTCCGATGCATGACGCTCAGGTACAATCCAGCTTCGATCAAGCCATGCGTAAGGCGGCTTTACTCTATAACCCTGACTCCGGCGGCAGGTGCGTGCGGCGCCAGGCGGAGCTGGAATCCGTGCTGGCGTTGCTCCGCGGGGCAAACGTCGAGGCCCACCTCGTCCTCACCGATTCTCGTGCTCACGCGGAGGAGAAGGCGCGGCAGGCCGTTCTGGCGGGTTGTGACACGGTGTTTGCCTGCGGCGGCGACGGCACCATCCACAACGTGATCCAGGTGTTGGCGAACACTCGCGCTGCCCTCGCGATTCTGCCCATGGGCACGGCCAACGCGTTGGCGCACGACCTAGGCCTGCCCATGAATATCGCGGCAGCGGGGCGGGCCGCTCTTCACGCCGTGCCCCGCCGCGTTGCGGTTGGCCGCATCCAGTATCTCGATCTCGAAGGCAAACCCGGCACGCGCTTCTTCACGGTCGCGGCCGGGGCCGGAGTGGATGCCCACCTCTTCTATAAGCTCCGCACCGGGACCAAGCGGCGTCTGGGTATGGCAGCCTATTACGCAAAAGCCTGGCAGCTCTGGTTTACCCATCCCATGACTCGTTTTCAGGTTGAATTCGCCGAGACCGGCTCGGGCCCGCCCCGGCGAGCCGACGTTACGGAGTTGATGGCCGTGCGTATCCGAAATTTTGGTGGAGTGTTGCAGGAGCTGGCTCCAGGAGCTTCTCTGGAGCGCAACGACCTGCGGCTGGTCCTCTGTTGCACCGCGAGCCGCCTTGCATATTTTCTCTATGTAACGCGCGGATTGCTGCGGCGCAGTTGGAAGGTCCCCGGCATTGATCTGGCGTACAGCGGGCGAGTTTCGTGCCAGTATCTGCCCGCCTCTGCTTCGTCCCGCGGCGCGCCGCCCACACAGCCGAAGGTCTATGTCGAGGCGGACGGCGAACTGGTCGGCACGCTGCCCGCCGAAATCACCGTCGCGCCGGACGCACTGACGCTGTTGGCGCCTTCGCTCGATTTCGCTCCTGTTGGCATTTGACCACACGGCCAAATAGAATCCTTAGACTACTTGGAACCGATCACCCATTTCCTGACTGGTGCGTGCATGGGCCGCGCTGGACTCAACCGCAAGACGGCGCTGGCCACCCTCACGCTCACTCTCGCCGCAGAGGCTCCCGATCTGGACGTCCTCGGCCGCTTCGGCGGCCCGGCCTTCGGTTTCGCTCATCATCGCGGCTTCACGCATTCTTTCCTCGGAGTTCCGCTCGATGCTGTCGTGGTGGTCGGCTTCGTTTATCTGATCTGGCGTTTGCGTGGGCGCAAGTTGAAGGATCCGAACCTCCCGCCGCGCTGGGGACT
>PLKR01000288.1:5479-8914 GCA_003140655.1 Acidobacteriaceae bacterium
GTCCTGTTCGGCATCCTGCTCCTCGGATTGATTGTTCCGTCTTTCTTCTCGCTGATTGACCAGGAAATCGGCGCGCGCCCCCGCGGACCCAGAGGCCGGATCGCCGCCACTCTCGCGCTGCTCGGCGTGGTTCTGCTGTGGGGCTTGCGTGACTTCGAGCATCGCCGGGCGGTCAGCGCCCTTGCCGCCCGCACTTACCAGGGAGCGGACTCGCTGCGCGTTTCCGCCTATCCCACAATGGTTGATCCATTCCACTGGTACGGCGTGGTGGAGACGCGTGCTTTCTTTGCTCTCGCTCCGGTGGATTCCCTGCGACCGGAAGTTGATCCCGAGGACCATCTCGCCATCCGCTACAAGCCCGAAGAGACTCCGGTCACGTTAGCCGCGAAGAAGTCTTATCTCGGACAGGTATACCTCGACTGGGCGCAGTACCCGATCACCGAAACAGAAACGCTCCAACCTCCGGAAAGCGGTTATATCGTAGAGTTCCAGGACTTGCGCTTCGTTCAGTTGCCCAGCCTGTTGAGCAGCCGGGGTGAACCAAGCAGAGCGCTCAGCGCGGGCGTTCAACTCGACAAAAACCTGCGCGTCGTGGGCGACGTCTACGGCACCGGCAAGAAGCGAGTAACCGTCCCGGAGCCGCATTCAGGCGGAAACTAGCCTCTACCTTAACGATCAAAACTCAACCGTCAATAATCGCCTTCAGTCCCTCCCTTGACGTACCTGCCTCCCCGCGCCCAGAATAATGGTTCGGTTTCCGAGGTGCTCATGCTGCCCTATCTGTTTGTCCTGCTGGCCATCGCCGTCCGTTTCCTGCCGTTCGTTGGTCCGTTGAATTTCCTGCCGCACGCCTGGCACTTCACTCCGGTAGCGGCGTCGCTGCTGTTTTTTGGAGCGCGCGGTTCGCGGCGTCAGATGTGGGTGCCTCTGGTGCTTTTGGCCGCGACTGACGTTGTTCTTACCAAATTCATCTACTCGTACACCTTCTCCTGGGACCATCTGGTCACCTGGGCGTGGTACGCAGCAATTCTTTGGCTCGGGACCAATCTGCGGGAAAAATCCGGACCGGTGCGCGTGG
This sequence comes from Acidobacteriaceae bacterium, assembly GCA_003140655.1. Taxonomy (GTDB): domain Bacteria; phylum Acidobacteriota; class Terriglobia; order Terriglobales; family Acidobacteriaceae; genus Sulfotelmatobacter. The sequence goes on from PLKR01000288.1 coordinate 6,558, forward strand.
TGGGTGCCGCGCTCGCCAGCTCAGTTTCGTTCTTCCTGATCAGCAATTTCGCAGTCTGGGCCGCCTGGGAAATGTATCCCAAAACCTTCAGCGGCTTGATGATGTCCTACGCCGCAGGGCTTCCATTCTTCCGCGGAACGGTCGAAAGCGACCTGTTCTTCTCCATCGCAATGTTTGGCACTCCCGTGTTCCTGCTGGCGCTTTCCCGCTGGATGCACAAAACTTCTGGCGATCACATCGCCGCCGCCTAAGAAATCAAGTAGCGACAGCCGCCCCCGGCTGTCCGCCCAGCATAGCGAGGTGGCGTAATTCCTCTCTCGCCGCGCGTGAGGTCAGCCAGTCCGCGCCTTGGGTCTCTTACTCCGTCGCATCACCAACCACACCAGCACTCCGCCTGCTACCGCCCCCAGCAGCCACGAAAAATGCTGCCGGACGAGCGTCCCCATCAGTCCTACGATCTGCGGACCGAACCAGAGCGTCAGCAATGCAAGCGTCAGGAAGCGCACGAACCTCCCCGCGAACACGGCCGCCAAGAAGTCACGGAACCGCATCTCAAACACCGCCGCCCCAAGCACGAAGATTTTGAACGGCATTGGCGGCGGCAGCATTCCGGGAAACATCAGGGCCCAGAATTCGTGCTGCTCAAACGAGCGGTGAATCCGTTGAAAACGCTCTTCTGAAATCCGCTTGCGCAGAACCTTTTCGCCGCCCAGATATCCGATGATGTAAAGCGGAACGCTGCCCAACGCCGAACCGAGCGAGGCCATCACCACGTAAAAGAACAGCCGCCGGTGATCCTGATGCACATACGTCGCTACAAATAGATCCACGGGCATGCCCAGCAGAGCGGAATCCGCGAACGCGATCGCGAACACGCCCCACATTCCGAGATGCTGCAGCAGCATCCAGATCCAGGCCGTATACCTCGCCAGAATGTGTCCAATGGTTTTCAAAGGAAATTCAGTCTACGTGAAAAGCCATTCCGTATTCACACTGCTGAAACATTTCGCGCGAATCGCCGGCGAAACCTCTGTTTACCGGCACGTTATCCTCCGATTACCACTGCACCGATTTTGATGCACATTTCATCACCCCGTAACATTGCTTTGCTACAACTAAATTATGGATCTGCATGGCTACAACACGCTGATCCTTTCCGACCTGCACCTCGGTGCAGAGACCAGTCACGCCCGCGAAGCCACGCGCGTGCTGAAGGAAACCCGCTTTCAGCGGCTGATCCTGCTGGGCGACATCTTTGCCGACCTCAACTTTGCCCGCCTCACCAAAGACCACTGGAAGTTCCTCGGTTACATTCGCAAGCTCTCCAATCCCAAGCGCGACATTGAGATCGTGTGGGTGGAAGGCAACCACGACCACGGGTTGACGAACATCATGTCGCACCTGGTCGGCGTCCGCGTTTACCAGCACTACGCCTGGCAATACGAAGGTCGGCGGCACATCGCGATCCACGGTCATCAATTCGATGGTTTTCAAGTGAACAATCTGCGGCTCAGCAACCTGGGAACCTCACTTTATCTGAAGCTGCAAAAGCTCGACTTTAAGAGCCAACCCATCGTGCGGCTTATTGACCGGCTCAACACGCGCTGGCTCCGTATGTCGTCGAAGGTATCGGCAGGAGCTTTGCAGTACGCGCGCCAGCACGATGCCGATCGAATTTTCTGCGGCCACACTCACGAAGCCGTCCACGTCGAACAGGATGGAATTCACTACTACAATTCAGGCGGCTGGGTCGATTCCCGTCTGACTTATCTCACCGTTGATGAACAGGGGGTTNNCATGAATACCACGAGCGAGCTGACGATCGTGATTCCAGCCAAGAACGAGGCGAAGCTGATTCCGCGTTTGCTGACTTCGCTGATGAATCAGGACTACTCGAAGATGTCGAGTACGAAAGTGTTGGTCGCTGACGCTAACTCAACCGACGGCACGCCCGAGATCGTTCTCGGCTTCCGCGACCGCTTGAACGTCAGCGTGATCCGCGGCGGAATGCCTTCCGTCGGCCGCAACCTGGGCGCAGCTCACGCCGACAGCACTTTCGTTCTCTTTCTCGATGCCGACATCGAACTGGCACATCCTTCTGTCGTGCGCCGCGCCGTCGAACTGGCCCAGCGCAAACAGCTCCATTGTGTAACCACGAACATCCTTTGCCGCGACGGTAACTGGATCGACAAGCTGTTTTACGCAGGCAACGATTTCTTCCAGTATCTCTCGTGTCTGCATCATCCCTTTGCCACGGGCATGTTCATGCTGTTCGACCTGAAAAAATTCCGCGAACTCCGCGGATTTCATGAGCAAGTTCTCTTCGCCGAGGACTACCTGCTCAGCCAGCAAGTCGA
>PLKR01000288.1:8935-15281 GCA_003140655.1 Acidobacteriaceae bacterium
CCAACCCAGCCGGATCCTGTTTTTGTATTGGAGAGACAAAGGGTCAGCTTTCCTCAAAAGCGAAACACAATTCCTGTCGATATCCGGACATTATTTTGTGAAGTCCCGAAGAAACGCGTCTGCACGTAGTCTCCCTGGAATCGCCACGCCACCGGTTTGATGATTTTGTAATCCAGGCCGCCACCAAGCGCAGTCGCGAAGGACGTATCAGAGCCTACGCCGTTGTTCACGTCGACATGAGCGCCTCCGAACAGCGCCTCCGCGAAAGGGCGAAACCTTGCGACGGAGAACGACACTCGCGGACCGAACAGAAAGTTGTGCTCAGTTACATCAGCGTTGAAGCTCGAACAGAGGGGGCCCGTGCCTTCGGGTGGAAGAACACACGACGCAAAACTCTGCGAGCCATAATGGCTGTCAACATCGGCCACGAACCCGAGGAAGGGAACAACTTTGCCTTCTAACGACGCCTCCCAGCCGTTCGTATTAGCCCGATCAATCGAAGAAAGATCGGTGCTGTAGTAGGAGTATCCAAAAAACACATTCCCACTCGTCGGCACCTGCGCATCGGCGGCAGTGGAGAAAATGAAACTAGCGGCAGCGAAAACGATCACTTCAACAAGGCGGGCAATCTTCAGTGACGGGAACCACATCAATGTTCCTCCAGCACTCGAGTTTCGAACGTCGACAACTTCTCCAACCCCGCTCAATAGCGTAAGTTTCGGGAGAGAAATTTAGACGTTGGACGATCGAGCCCGGTTGCCCGTCAGAATCGCCACACCAGTCCGCCCGTTCCACGGAAGGCGTTCTGCGTGGCGCTCAATTCACGGCTGTGCACGTAGTCGAACTGCAGCCGCCAGGAAAAGTTCTTAAGGAAGAGGAGTTGAAATTTGCGATCCACACCACCGCCGAAGTCTTCGATCACGGTATGGAAGTACTCGCCGCTCGATTTGGTTTCCTGGAGTCCGCCCATCGCATGCACGAACACGCGCCACTTGCCGTAGTTCTTCGAAACCCGTGGACCGAGAACAAGGTTGTATTGCTGGATGTCCGTTCGGTAAAAGCCGCTGCCATCCAGCACGATTCCCAGGTATGAGAACCGATGAAACGGGAGTGCCTCCGCCGAGCCTTCCCATCCGCGAAACGTAAGACGGTTCACCACATCGACGGAATCGGCGTAACCAACTCCGGCATAAACGTTTCCACTCGGCAGCAGTTGGGCCTTCGATGTGGTTGGGAACAGCATCAAGCTCAGGAAAGCCAGAACCACGGCTGCGGTTTTCGACACGAAAATGAGTCCTCCCAGGCAATTATGCCAGCAGCAAATTCTACCTGAATGCGCGAAATTCGTTAGATGCAGTGTAACGGAGTTCCAGGATGCCCGGTCCGCCAAGATTATGCCGGTGCAGGACTGGGACGCCGTGTCAAAAAATTACACTCTTTTCATGATTCCGAAACCACTCTTCACGCGTCTATCTATTAGCATGGAATCCACCAATACGAATTGGCAAACATGGCCGCAGCCGCTGGATTTGGCTGCCCTCGGAACACGTCATAAGGAGTCGAAGTTGAAACTCAGTTTGGAAACTCGAAATCGTGGCGATGTGATGATCGTTCACTGCCAGGGCCGCATCGTCTATCGCGACGAAGCCGCTGCCCTTTCGCGCCTGGTCGGTGAAGTCCTCCAGAACGGCGGCAAAGTGATCCTCGATCTGAGTGGTGTCAGTTCCATCGACAGTGCTGGCATCGGCGAGCTGGCTTTTCTGTACACCTGGGCCCGATCGCAAAACGCGGATCTGAAATGTGCCAGTCCCAGCCCGTTCGTCCGCGATCTGCTGGATCTTACTAACCTCGATTCAGTCCTCGAGATTCACCCCAGCGTCGGCGAGGCCCTGGCCGCATTCCAGCCAGGAGAAGTCTGCGCCGACTGTTGATTCGCCCCCGCTTCGGGAATCCGCGCATCGCTAGAGGCTTCAAAAGATAATTACGAGACTTTGATTTTGGGTGGGGCAGATTTTGGGTAGCGCAGCGCTTACAGCGCTGCGGCAAACCCTCCCATGACTGAGGGCTTCGGTCCCTGAGGGACCTAAGCCGCTCCTTAACTCTCCCGCTGAAAGCGATACCGCCCCGCCCGCTCCAGCGCCACCGCCTCAGCCACTTTCAGAAACGCCCGCGCCGCATGCGAGAGTCCCGCCTCTTTGCGGTAAATCAAACGCAGCTTGCGTTGCACCCGCAGTTCCCGCACCGGAATGCTTATCAGTTCTCCCCGCGCCAGCTCCGCCTCCACGCTGATCTCCGGCATGAATGCCACACCGTTCCCCATGGCGACAAATTGCTTGATGGCCTGCAACGTCGGCAGCTCAAGACCCATGTGTAGCGGCGTCTTGTGCTTCTGGAATGTCTGCAGAACTTTCTCGCGGTAGGGCGATGAAACAATATGCGCCACAAACGACTCCGCCCCCAGTTGCCGGATGCTCACCTCCCGCGCCGCGGCCAGTGGATGCCTCGGTGGCACCACCAGCACCAACTCGTCCAGATAGGTCACCACGGAGTGCAGCCGCGGTTCCTCCGGCTTATANNATCTTGATCATGGGATGCAGCCGCCGGAACTCCGCCAGCACCGGCAGCAGATACAGCGCCGTGAATTCATTGGCCGCGATCACCAGCTTGCCCTTCTGTAGTTCCCGCAGTTCCGCCAGCGATTCATGCGCGTCCTGGCGCAGATTCAGCAGCCTCTCGGCGTATTCATAGAGCACTTGCCCGGCATCAGTGAGAACGCCTTCCCGCGATGAACGGTCGAACAACGCCTCGCCCAGTTCATCCTCCAGTTTGCGGATCGTCTGGCTCACCGCCGACTGGGTGCGGTGAAGTTTCTCGGCAGCCCGGGAAAACCGGTGCTCGCGAGCCACCGCCAGGAAGACTTCCAGTTGCGAAAGCTCCATTTCTCCCCCTTATACAAACTTAACTATCCATTAGCGAATCTTATCATAGAAGATAATCTAATGATCACTAAAGAATTATAAGTTTTGCTTCAACCCTCTCGCCCCGTACCATGGAACAACGCGGCTTTCGAAGGGACGCCCATGGCTATGGAGCAGGTTCGCATTACCGTTTTCGACACCACCCTGCGCGACGGAGAACAGTCGCCCGGCTGCAGCATGAACCACCAGGAAAAGTTGCGCGTGGCGCATCAACTCGACCGTCTCGGCGTCGACGTGATCGAGGCCGGATTTCCCATCGCCTCCGATGGCGACTTTGAAGCGGTAAAGGCTATCGCCGCGGTCATCCGCCGCCCCATTATCGCCGGACTCGCGCGGGCCTGCCGCCCCGACATCGAGCGCGCTTGGGAAGCCTTGAAACACGCTGCCCATCCGCGCATTCACGTCTTCCTCGCCACTTCCGACATTCACTTGAAGTACAAGCTGCGCATCACCCGCCAGGAGTGCCTGGCGCAGGCCCGCGAATCCGTCGCCTTTGCCANNACCGTGCCTTCGGAATTCGGCGAGCTGATCGCAACCATCCGCCGCCGCGTCAAGGGAATCGAGAACGTCACTATCTCCGCCCACTGCCACAACGATCTCGGCATGGCCGTCGCCAATTCCATGGCCGCCGTCGCCGCCGGAGCCCGCCAGGTCGAGTGCACCATCAACGGCATCGGCGAACGGGCCGGCAACGCTTCGCTCGAAGAGATCGTCATGGCCATGCGAGTTCGCCACGATCGCTATCCCTACGAAACGGCCATCGCTGCCGAACATCTCTTCCCAGCCAGCCAGTTGCTGAGCGAAATCACCGGCGTCCCCGTGCAGCCCAATAAAGCCATCACCGGACGCAACGCCTTCGCCCACGAAGCCGGCATCCACCAGGATGGCGTTCTAAAAAACCCGTTGACCTACGAAATCATGACGCCGCAGTCAGTCGGTGTGCCCGACTCCAAACTTGTGCTGGGCAAGCACTCCGGCCGTCACGCCCTCGCCATCCGCTGCGAACAGCTTGGCTATCAGTTCGACCGCCGGGCTCTGGATGACATCTATCGCCGCTTCGTCCGCCTTGCCGACAAGATCAAGAAGGTTGAAGATCATCACCTGCTCGAATTGATCCGCGACACCCACAAGCCGGCGGCATCGGCTACGCCTTTGTTCGAGCCGCTTCCCATGGCGGTCGCTGCCGCTGCCGGCGCTTCAGCCGCCGAACCACTCCTGCCATTTCCGATGGCGTCGCAAACCAACGCCTTCGGTGTGCCCCTGCCAATTCCCACCGATCAGCAGCAGGAAGACTATCTCTGGGGCGTGTAAACGATTGGGTAATTTTGTAATTTGGTAATTGAGCAATTTGAAATCTGAATTAGCCACAGCTGCCTCACGAACGCGACTAAAATTACACAATTACAAAATTTCCCAATTACCAAATCGTCTTCATGCTCCTAAATCTAACCATCCTCCCCGGCGACGGCATAGGCCCGGAAGTCACCGAACAAGCCGTCCTGGTTCTTCAAGCCATCGCCGACGCCTTCGGCCACCAGCTTCAGCTCCAAAGCAAAAACATCGGCGGCGCGGCCTTGGCAGCCGCCAATGATCCTCTGCCCGCCGACACAATTCAGGCGTGCATCGCGTCTTCCGCAGTTTTGCTCGGCGCAGTAGGCAGTCCCGCCTTCGATCATTATCCCAACCACCTTCGCCCCGAAGCCGGACTCCTGCGCCTCCGCCGCGAACTCGGCGCTTACGCGAACCTGCGTCCCGCCATCTGCTTCCCAGCCCTCGAAGATTGTTCGCCACTGCGCGCCGATCTGGTTCGCGGCACCGACATAATGATCGTCCGCGAGTTGTTAGGAGGACTCTATTTTGGAGAACCGCGTTCCATCGCAGGCGCACCCGGCTCCCGCGTCGCCACCAACACCATGACGTACGGCGAGCCTGCCATCGAGCGCATAGCCCGCGTCGCCTTCGACCTGGCAATGAAGCGCCGCCAGAAAGTTCTCTCGGTCGACAAAGCCAATGTTCTCGAGTGTTCCCGCCTGTGGCGCGAGGTCGTCACTCGCTGCGCCAAAGATTATCCCAGCGTGCAACTCTCTCACATGTACGTCGATTCCGCCGCCATGTCGCTGGTGCAGCGTCCGAAAGATTTCGACGTGGTGCTCACGGAAAATATGTTCGGCGACATTCTCTCCGACCAGGCCGGCGGAGTAGTCGGCTCGCTAGGCTTGCTCGCCTCGGCCAGCATCGGCGGCCCGGTCGGAGTGTACGAGCCGGTCCACGGCTCCGCCCCCGACATCGCCGGCAAGGGTATCGCAAATCCCCTTGGCGCAGTCCTTTCCGCCGCCCTCCTGCTCCGCCACTCTTTTGAATTGGAACCAGAGGCAACCTGCATCGAGAGCGCAGTCAGCGCGGTGCTGAATCAAGGCTATCGCACCGCCGACCTCGCCCGCGCGGGGCAAAGTCCACTCTCAACGTCGGAAATGGGACGCTGTGTCGTTGCTGAACTGAAAGCTTCATCCAGCTCTGTAGCTATCGCATGAAGTGGTCCGGGAAGGGCACGGCTTCAGAGGTTGCGGAAAAACTCCCGTTCGAAGAGAGATCGGGAAGGGCACGATTTCAATCGTGCCGTTAAGTCCTTGAAAGTGCATCCGCGCTTCAGCGCCTGAGGTAAGCTTTTCGCCTGGGCGGCGACTTTTTCCGGAACCTCTTCAGCCGTGCCGCCTCGGGCCAAGAAACGCGCGGATTTCAGCCCCTGGGGCGCTGGTAGAACGGATTGCGGACAGCGTTCTTCCAAAAGCGGTCTTTAAGCGGGGGAATATCGGAATAGTCAATCTTATCATCTGGCATGGAAGCCAGGGCCGCGACCTCTCGTCGCTGTCTGGCAGTCAGCGGACTGGCGGCAGTTCTCTTGGCGCGTGTTGCGCGTCGACTTCTAATCACAATGTGCCCGACCCCGGCCCCCCCGGCAGCGTCTTCACCGCCCGCGCGCCCACCGTAGGCCCCCCTTCATACTTACCCGTAACGTCATACCACCGAATCCGCACCATCTCCCAAAACATCCGAGCCCCGTCCACCAGCGGATGAATCCGTGTGTCTCCGCTGTGACCCCAAAACACCGCAACTTCCTCCACCCGAAACCCAAACTTGCGCGCCAGAAAAAGAATCTCCGGATCGAAGCCCCAGCGCTCGATGCGCTGCAACGGAAAAATCGCCTGCGCAGCCCGCCGCGTAAAAGCCTTAAATCCGCATTGCGTGTCTTTGAATTGCAACCCCAAAATTACCCGCAGCAGCAAATTGAAGATCCTTCCAAACAATTGCCGCAGCAGCGATTGCCGCTGTGTTTGCAACTCCGAATTCAACCAGCGCGAACCAATCGC
>PLKR01000288.1:15316-16864 GCA_003140655.1 Acidobacteriaceae bacterium
TGGATCCTTCGCCGCAAATCCGCGCACCAAATCCGCCGTGTTGTCGCGCGACCCGTCGTTCACCACAATCACTTCCGCATTCCATCCCTGCTCGCGCACGTATCCCAGCACCTTCTCCAGAGTTGCCCCCAGGCGCGCGCCCTCGTTGTAAGCCGGAATAACGATGCTGTAAGTAATGTCCTTCAATCTGGAATGCGGCAAGAAACGCTGCGCCATTGTACGTCGGAAAGACCTGACTAAGGAAACCATGAACCGGAAACTAAAAACTAGAAGCTGGGACCCGGAAGGCGAGAACCGAGAACCGGAAGCCGAGCCTAAGCCACGCTGCGTTTTTCCACCAGCATGCTGAAAAACTCATTCACCAGTTCGGCGTCCCACAAGCCCTGGCGGGCTTCCTCGCGCATGGTTTGCGCGGCCTCGTCATGCCCGAGAGCAGGCTTGTATGGCCGCGCAGTGCGCAGCGCATCGTACACATCCACCACCTGCAAAACCCGCGGCAGCAGCGGGATCTCGCCCGCCCGCAATCCATCCGGATAGCCCGACCCATCCGCATGCTCATGATGATGCCGGATGATTGGCAGCACCAGCCGCAACGACTTCAGCGGCTTGCAGATATTCTCCCCGGTCACCGGATGCCGCTTCATGATCTCCCACTCCGGCAGCGTCAGGTCGCTCCCTTTCTTCAGAATCCCGTCCGGCACTGCGATCTTCCCCAGGTCGTGCAAATATCCCCCGCGCCGCAACGCCACAATCGAATCTTCATCCAGTCCCAGATGCCGTCCCAAATCCGCCCCGTACAATGCCAGCCGCTCGCAATGCCCCTCCGTATAAGGATCGCGGCCCTCCACGATCAGCCCCAGCGTGCACAGCACCGAATCCGCCGTCTCCAACTCGTCCGTGAATTCCTTCACCCGCAGCAGCGACTTCACCCGCGCCGTCAGCTCCTCCGCCAGAACCGGCTTGTTCAGGAAGTCATCCGCTCCCGCCTCAATCCCACATAGCTTGTCCGTGCTGTCGCTCAATCCCGTGATCAGCACAAAAGGGATCAGCCGCGTAACCGGATCAGCTTTCAGTTCACGGCACAATTCATAGCCCGACTTCCCTGGCATTCTTACATCCGAAAGAATCAGGTCAGGCGCTTGCCGCCGCACCTCCGCCTCAGCCTGCTCCGCATCCGCCGCTGTCACCACGTCATAGCCGCGCTGGCTGAGCAACTGGCTCATCAGCCCCGCAATGGCGGGATGGTCATCCACCACCAAAATCCGCGGCGCTTGCCGCCGTGTCGGCAACACGTGCATATCCTGATCAGAAGCCGCTTCCCGCTGAGAAGTTGTCCGGCCTTCACCGCTCACAGCCGGACGGGAATCGTGAGGAAAACTCATCGCACATTGGCTACTCCTGATAATTCTACTGCAATCTCAAACCCGCAGTGCCGATGCACGAGGCAATCGCGTTATCAAATCGAACACTCCAACGTAGTCCGGTCCCCTGTCCCACTTCGGAACCCGCTTCAAAATCATCCCCCCGATTTGTGACATCTAACCTTGT
>PLKR01000288.1:16913-21771 GCA_003140655.1 Acidobacteriaceae bacterium
GCCGGTGCAGGAGAAGACAAGCCGCTCACACTGAGAGTCCGGCCTCTCCTGGTCGACGCCCACGTCAAGGAGTTCACTCTCGGTCCCGCTCACGATGTCACCGACCGCCTGTTCGTAGTCCGGCGTGCCTTCCGGGTAAACGACAGCCTTCCTCAGGAATCCGCCTCGCCGCCGCACTGGCAATGGCAGCGCGGCGGATGGCTGCTGGTCGACCGCGTCACCGGCCACATTTCTCCCATCAATCTTCCCGACTTCGACGCCTTCTACTCCGCCGCCAGTTGGTACCGCGACTACGCCGCCTATTGCGGCGTCTCCGAAGACGGCAAGAAAATCTACGCCATAGTCGCGCAGCTCAATCGACGCAAGCCGGTTCTGAAGAAGCCCTTGGATGGCCAGAGCATTCCTGAAAATGCCGTTGCCGATTCAGCCTGCCCCACGCCCGCCTGGCAACGATCCCCAGCTCGCGTAACCTTCGAGCCCGCAGGCCTCAAACAAACCTTCGCCATCCGCGGCCACGCCGTAGATCTGCTGAATGAAAACGAAGAACAAGAAGACGAAGAAGCCTCAAAATAAGGAAACCCGTGATGCAGCCCGAACCCGTCTAACCTCTGAGGACTGGCCACTCACCACTGGCCACTGACCACTGCTACATCGCCTCCACCGCCGGCAGTTCCTTCTCCTTCACTTTCGCGCTCGTAACCAGAATCACCGCGAGCACCACAATCACACTCCCCATCACAATGAAGCGATCCACGCGCTCGTGCAGAATCAGCCACCCCAGAAACACCGCGACCACCGGATTCACATACGCATACGTTGACACTTTCGACGTGGGCACATGCTCCAGCAGCCAGATGTAGGCCGAGTATCCTATCCACGATCCGCACACTACCAGATAAAGCACCGCGCTCAACCCGCGCGCCGTCCATGTAACTCGCGATAAATCTCCCACCACGAATGCAAACCCAAAGTTCGCCGCGCCTGCCGCCATCATCTGCCATCCCGTCGCGCTGAACACGTCCATGCCCGACTGCCAGCGCTTCGACAGCACCGATCCCAGCGCCCACGAAAACGATCCCCCAATCAGCCCTAGCGAAGCCCACAACTCGTGTCGCCCCAGCGTCGAAGTCGAGTGCAGCTCCGGCCAAAACAAAACAAACAGTCCCATAATTCCCAGTGCCAGCCCGGCCTTGCCCCGCCACGAAATTCGATGATGCCCCAGCAGCACCGAGTCCAGCACCAGAAACCACAACGGCGTGATCGCGATAATCAAAGCCGCCAGCCCCGACGGCACCGAAAGTTCCGCCCACGACAAAGTCAAGTTCCCACCCATCAGCAACAAAATTCCCACCACCGCCGCCAGCGCAATCTGCCGCGCCGAATACCAGATCCTGCGCCCCGTCGCCGCGCACACCACCAGCATCACCACGCCGGCAATCGAGAACCGCATCCCACACATCAGCGCCGGAGGAATCGTCTGCACGGCAATATCAATTACTAGATAGGTAGAGCCCCAAAACAGATACACCAGCCCAAAGGCAAGAATCACCGCAAACCGGCTTGGGCTCTGTGCTCCAGACATGTAAGTGAAAAAGCAGGGGAAGTTAAAAGATATCAGACGAACTCAAGAACCATCAGGACTCTGTCACCCAGCGGAGACAGATGCCCCGCATCAAACAAGCTCTGTCATCCTGAGCGGAGACAAGTGCCCCGCGAAGCGGAGCACTTGTCGGAGTCGAAGGATCCCTAGCAACGTCTCGTCACCTGCGGCCCCTAGGATTTTCCACCACGAAAGCGGAGGCCGGCACCCGGAAGCCCGCTACTTCAACTTCTCATACTCCGCCTTAGCCGTCTTCAATACCGGAACATCCGCGTCCGCATCTTTCCAAACCGCAAAAAAATCCTGATAAGCGCCCTTCGCCTTGACAGTGTCGCCTTGCAAAGCATAAGCGCGACCCAATCCCAAATGAGCCAGGGAGTAACCCCAGCCCACCGGATCAATCCCCCGATGGTCCAGAATTCTCTGATACTCCCCCGCCGCCTTGGCTCCATCGTGCAAGCGCAGAAAAGCTTCCCCGCGGATGAAGATGGCCACCATGCCGCCGCCCGAGCCCAATTCGTAAGGCCTGGCCGACTCCAGCGCCGCAACCGCCTGGTCGGGCTGGTTGCGCTGCAGGCTGTTCATGGCTCGTGCCGCCGGCAGCTGCACCTGATTCAGCACGGTATCGTAGGGAAATTCCTTGCTCAACCCTTCGGCCAGCTTCTCAGATTGCGCCGTGTCGCCGATCCGGGCAAACAAACCCGCGGCCGCCGCTCGCGAATTAATGTTTTCGGAAAGCGCCAGCGCCTCATTCATCGTCCGGCGTGCTTCTTCTGCGAAGCCTGCCCCGGCATCGCAAAATGCCTCGGCTCCAAGAATCGCGGCCGCAAACTCTTTACGCCCCTGACCTTGTGCCACGCTCACGGCACGGGCAAAACTTGCCCTCGCATCTTTAATCTTTCCCAGCGCGCATTCACCCATCGCATGGTACAAAACTATGACAGGCTCCTGCACTTTACCGGCTGCTTGCTCTAACTCCCGCTTCATAGCCCCGTCGTCGCCCCGAATGAAGGCAAGCTCGTACAGCGTGATGTGGATCGACCACGGTTCGGCTTTCTGTGCGATGGCCTGTTCTCCCATTGCCTTCGCTTCGTCATAGCGATTCAGCAGCAGGTATTCCGCGGCCGCATTCTGATACGCGTAAGGGTCCTTGGGATTAAGTCTCAGCGCCTCGCTTGCGCTGGCCAGAGCTTTCTCCGATTGCCCAACCCCTTCTTCCTGGAGGGCCAGGTTGTCTCGGGGAATAGTGTCACGGGGGTAGGCCTGGATCCATTGTTCAAGAGTCTCGATATCTTTATCCGCCTGTCTCCTGTACGTTCCGTAGTAGTGAGAAGAAATGTAGAACTTCTCCCGCTCGCTCGCTCTTTCCTTCGCATCAAACGCTTTTTGCAGATACTCAGAGGCTTCCTGGGTCCTGCTCGTGTTGTTATAGGCCACACCCAGGGTCGCCAGAGCCATGGCAAAGTTCGGATCCAATTCGGTGGCCCTTTTCAGATGCGGAATCGCCGCCTCATCGTTGAACTTCGAGTGTTCCGCCTCACCCAGGCTGAACTCCTTCAAGGCCTCCAGTGAAGATGTCGTGGCCGCTTCCAGCGGAGTATCGAACTTCTGCACCGAACCAATCGATTCTCCCAGCTTCTCCCGTAACTGCGACGCCGCATGGTCCAGCGACTTCAGCACCTGCTCCTTGCTGTCCGCTTCCACCTGCTCGCGCGCCAGCGAGTCGCCGTTCTGTGCGTTCACCGCCTCCAGCGTAACTACGTAATGGCTGCCCAGGCTGGAAATGGATCCCAGCATCATCGCCTTCACGCCTTCGCGCAGGCAGATTTCACGCGCCACATCGCGAGTAATGCGCTCATCCCCAGAGCGCCCCATAAACTTCATCGCCTCGCGAATCCGCGACTCCGGAAGAATATTCAGATAAGGCGACTGCTCCAACTGCACCGCCAAAGCCTGCTTCAGCGTCCCATCAAACACCGCATCGCCCGTAGTGTTGACGAAGTCGGCCAGCAGCACGCTGTCTTTCTCCGTTAGCTTCGCGGACTGCCGCGAACGAAAATATAATCCTCCAGCTATAAGAGCAGCCAACACTACCAGCACCGCGGGCATCACGATCTTCCAGAGCTTCTTTGCGGGAGCGACGGCGGCGGGAGCGGCGCTGACGGCGCTCACCGCACTTACCACGCCCACCGCGCTGGAAGACGCCGCCGCTGGAACCTTCGCCGAGCCAGACGCCGGTCCCGGCTCCGCCGCCACGGCCGCATGCGGACCCGTATCCAGCGCAGTCGTTACTGATGCGGAACCGGCCGCAACCGCGCGCCCGCTTCCCGTGTCGCGCTTCAACCGCTGCAAGTCAGCCCGAATATCCGCCGCATGCTGGTAGCGCAGGTTGCGGTCCTTCTCGATCGCTTTGTTGATCACGTCTTCCAGCTTAGCGGGCAAGTCAGGATTCAATCGCACCGGCGAAACCGGCGCACGATCCAGGATCGCTTGAAAAATAAGCGCCGAAGTTTCTCCGCGGAACGGCAGCATCCCCGTGGACATCTCATACAGCACCACCCCGAAAGAAAAAAGGTCGGTGCGCGAATCAAGTTCTTTTCCCTTGGCCTGCTCCGGGGACATATACGCCACTGTGCCCAGAGTCGAACCCGGACTGGTCAGGTGCTCCTCGATCGCAACATCGGTTGGCGCCGTCATCGCGTCCGATATGCGCGTTGCCGCCGACGCCGCCGAGGGATTCGTCGTCACCTTCGCCAGCCCAAAGTCCAGAATCTTGGCGTGTCCACGCTTGGTCACAAAAATATTTGCCGGCTTGATGTCACGATGGACAATGCCTTCAGCATGCGCCGCGTCCAGCGCATCCGCGATCTCGGTCCCCAAATCCAGGATCGTTTCCAATTCCATCGGACGCGCGCCGATCATGTGCTTGAGCGTAGCTCCGTCAAGAAATTCCATGACCAGATACGCGCGCCCGTCTTCCTCGCCGATGTCGTAAATCGTGCAGATGTTNNATGTTGGGATGGTTGAGCGCGGAAGCTGCCTTCGCTTCCCGCCGGAATCGTTCCAGCGCCATGCGATCCTGCGCCAGCTCTTCAGGAAGAAACTTCAGCGCGACAAAGCGGCCAAGGCGTGTGTCCTCGGCCTTGTAAACCACGCCCATGCCGCCGCCGCCAAGCTTTTCGATGATCCGGTAGTGTGAGAAGGTCTGTTCGAGCAAGGGAACCCCGCCTAAGATGCAGCCATGCTAAAGCCCACCGC
>PLKR01000208.1:0-16908 GCA_003140655.1 Acidobacteriaceae bacterium
ATATGTGATCGAGTGTCTCGAATCGCTGCGAGAGCACTGCCGGAACGCCTGTGTCGAAGTGATCGTAGTAGACAACGCTTCCACCGATGGGACTCCGGAGGTGATTGCGGAGATGTTTCCGGAATTCCGGCTCATTCGCAACTCGGAGAATTTGGGATTTGCCAAAGCCAACAATATCGGGATAGCGGAGTGTTCGGGCGAATATGTCTGCCTTGTGAATTCGGACGTCAAGTTTACAAGCGACTGCTTTTCGCCAATGCTCAGATTCCTTTCAGAGAATCCTGGGGTTGGCATGGTGGGGCCAAAGATGTTGGCGCCAGACGGCAGAGTGGGGCGTTCCACATTGCGTTTTCCGACGGTTTGGAATCAGTTTTGCTCCGCAGTTGGCCTCGACATTGCCTTCAGGAAGTCTCGGCTGCTTGGCGGATATTTGATGTCGGACTTCGATCACCAAACAACTACCTCTGTCGAGGTACTCACCGGTTGGTTTGTCCTCGTTCGCCGAAGTGCATTGGAACGAGTCGGCCTTCTGGACCCCCAGTTCTTTATGTATGGGGAGGACGTCGATTGGTGTTATCGATTTCACCAAGCAGGACAAGAAGTTGTGTTCTTTGCCGATGCCGAAGCGATTCACTACGGTGGAGCTAGTTCATCGAATGCGCCGCTCCGTTTCTACCTGGAGCAGTGTTACGCCAACTGGCAATACTGGCAAAAACATCGGGGCCGGCTGGCGCAAAGGGCCTATCTTGCCAGCTTGGCTGTCTACCACACGGTCCGGCTCCTTGGCTACTCTGGTGCCTACTTGCTCCTGCCTGCACAACGACCTCAACATCTTGAGAAGCTCAACAGGAGCGTTGCCTGCCTAAGATGGGTGACTCACACTGCGGCTGGCCGACTTCAAACTGGACGAGCCAAGACGACATTCCGACGGGACGATGCTTCAGCAGCTAACACCAGCAGCTGACATAAGAGTCAGGCAAGCCATCCACTTAGGTGAACTCGATTGGAACAGCTCACTGCTGTCATATCGACAGCGGTGCACAGGTACCAAGTAAATCCAGAAATGTACGAGACCGAGGCAAATAAGATCGTCGAGACGACAAGTCAGCTTCCCCAGGAGGCGCTCAGTGCGTTTGGGAGCCTCGGAGGGAAGATACTCTTCCGCACGGTTCTCCCATGGAGTGAACACTGCACAGAATGTGTGTGGCCAACGTGTTATTCCACCTGCGATCTCTACAGTCCTCGGCAAGACGGGCGATGCCGCAGATTCAAGGACGGAATGGTCAGAGTAGAATTGCCGGCTGCCGTGAACTCTTACATTTTGAAGATCCGATTCAAACGTTGGGGAAAACTTGAGACGCCAGGCAATGTTCACTTGCATACCGTAGGTAAAGCGGAGAAGCTCGAAAACAAAGATTATCGAATCGGGAAAGCACTGCAGCGGCTTCCTTTGCCGTCTCTGATACAGATAACAGCCGCGAAGAGTCGATTCGCTTTCAAGAAAAGAGCGGCAAGGTCGGGATCAAGCGGGCGAAAACTCCCCGCCTGCTTCCTCCTGGAGTGCTACAACCCCGAATCGTACACTGTTCAACTTTCGCTGACCATGCGCGCTACCGATTTGCACTCAAAGATGCCATTTCAAAGGTTAATTGGCCTGACGCCGGGATTTCACCGCATCCGCGTCCCGTTAGAAGAAATCGCCCGGATGATCGATGTCGAACGCCCGTTTCTGATCGAACTTATCCCAAACGATGAGGAAAACGAGACTACGCTTTACTTTGGCCTGATGGAGTTTGTAACGGAGCAGCCGGACGCTCAGAGGGCTGAGACCAAGGGACCTGACAAGAAAATCAAATGTGTTGTGTGGGACTTGGACAACACCCTATGGGACGGGGTACTGGTCGAGGACGGCCCTGGGCGGCTGAGGCTTAAGGATGGCATCGCTGAGATCATTCAGGTGCTCGATAAGCGCGGGATTTTGCACTCGATCGCAAGCAAGAACAATCCCGAAGATGCGCTCCAGGTGCTCAAGAAGTTTCAGCTCGACGAGTACTTTCTTTGCCCACAGATTTCCTGGCAGCCCAAGAGCAAGGGAATTCAAGCAATTAGCCAACAACTGAACATTGGCATCGATAGCATTCTGTTTGTGGATGACTCCGAATTCGAGCTAGAGGAAGTGAAGGCNNCAGAGTTTCGGCAACGATTACATCGCGTTTCTTCGTCATTGCCAGATTCAACTGTCGGTTCGTCCCATGAGCGAAGAGAACCTTGAGCGCGTCCACGAACTGACACAACGGACGAACCAGATGAACTTTTCGGGGAATCGGTACGATCGCGACGTGCTGAGGAATATTCTCTCCAGCGCATACCTCGATACCTTTGTCTTAAGTTGCCAGGACCGTTTTGGCAGCTACGGCGTAATCGGCTTTGCCATCGTAGATCGCCGCGAACCGCGCATGACGGATCTGATGTTCAGCTGCCGCATTCAATCCAAGCGGGTGGAACACGCGTTTCTTGCCAGTGTTATCCGTAGGTATATCTCTGAAACGGGCAAGGAGTTTTGCGCCAATTACCGAAAAACTTCCCGGAATGCTATGTCGGGCCAGGTGTTCGGCGACCTCGGGATGGAACAGACAGAAACCAGGGACGGAGTCCTGTCGCTTAGGTTCCCCAAGGGAAAGGAAGTGCCTGACGACGGCGTGATTGAGGTCACAGTGCTGGAAGCCCTAGCGGAGACCCCGGCGTGAGCTTCCGATCCGTGCTAAGTGCCGCGCGACGAACGGTTCTTTGTTCCCTCTACCGGCGCGCAGTGCCCTTAGTGAATCGCGGGCCGATTGTGTCGTTCACCTTCGACGATTTTCCTCGCACCGCGTGTTCAGCTGGCGCGGCGGTTTTGGAACACTTCGGAGCTCGAGGGACCTACTACACAGCCTTTGGCCTAATGAACACCTCGAGCGAACTCGGGGAGCTATTCCATTCCGAGGATCTTGATGCGCTGCTGGAAAAGGGCCACGAATTGGCTAGCCACACCTTCAGTCATGTTTCTTGCCGCTCCATCTCGCTTGCCGGCTTCCGAAGCGACGTGGAAAAGGGCAAGAAGGCAACAGGGTCTGTGGCCGGCTCGAATTCTGGGAATTTTGCGTATCCCTTCGGCGACATCACGCTGCAGGCCAAGCGGACCTTAGGTCCGTGTCTCACCAGTTCCAGAAGCGCTATTCCGGGATTCAATGGGCCAGAAATTGATCTTAACTTGCTGCGGGCCAACCACCTGTACGGCGATACCGATCAGTCCCGTCACATTGAAAACCTCATTCTGCAGAACTTGACACAAAAGAGCTGGCTCATCTTCTATACCCACGATGTGCGCCCCAGCCCTTCCGAGTATGGATGTACCCCGGCGCTGCTCGAGTTCGCCGTATCGTTTGCAGCGCGCAGCGGCAGCCGGATTTTGACGGTTCAAAAAGCATTGGCGGAAGTCGGATTGGAGCCGCATCAATAGCGTGGAGGGTCTAAGAACGCTTCCGTCGTTGCATGTCTGACTATTCGTAAACCTGGCTGGGTTAGGGTCTCGGGCGAAAATCGCACCCTGAAAGGCCACTATGGAACAACTTTCAGTCATGCCCTTCTGAGAGCTAGGCGGTAGGAGGGGACCTGAATACCATGCTAGATGAAGCCACCGCCACTTGTTCACCGAACATATGCTTCTTTTCTCTAACATGGGAGCCCAATGAGCCGCATACTCCACCCCGCACTCTTAGGTTTGCTTTTCGCCGTTTTGATCGCCAGCCTTTTCGTGAGTGGCCTGGCATACGCGGCAACATCTTGGCCAGGACAGTCCGGAAATCCTGTAGGGTACGCCGCATACGGACCGCTGGGCACAACGCCGTGGCCCGGCGGAGCCTTCCGGAGCGGAACGGCTGCAAACCCCACCGTCTACACTGGTTATGTGTTCGCTGGTCCTCAGACAATCTCCGGCTCCTACATCCAGTTTATTAGTTGCGACTTCAATTCTGGAACGGGCGGTGTAAACGTCACAGGCTCGAACATCACGTTCACCGGTGACCGTTTCCAATCAAACAACGTCGAAGATGACAACGTCCAGATAAGCGGCGGAACAAACATAACGTTTTCTTACGTTAGTTTCACACCTCTCACTTCCTTCTATACCGCTCCTCCAGGCTCGGTGTGGCCATCAGCGGGAGCAGGGCAGAATACAACCACGCAGACAACCGACGTCAACGCGATCAATGGGAATGACGGCTATGAGTATGGGTTGAACATCATCAGCGGCGGCCCCGTTACGGTTGACCATTGCGATTTCTGGGGCTTCGGGAACGCCGTAGTCTTCTACTCAACGACCGCACAGATGAACATCACGAACAATTGGATCCATGACGCAGCCAATGCGAGTTCGCAAGGCTACCACACCGACGGGCCTGGATATCTCAATGGCGGCAGCGGGCCGAGCAATGTTCTGGTTCAGGGCAATGTCATTGCATCTCTGGGGAATACCAACGGCTTAGCATTTCAGGCAGCGACCTCTGGCTATAACAACATCCAGCTCGTTGGGAACTACCTTTCTGGATTTGGCTTTACAGTGGCTGCCGGTGCTCCTGGGAACACTCACCTCACTAACTCATCAGTCACACAAAATGTATGGGGGACCGATGTCGAGCCTGTCTGGAACCCTCTCTATGGTAATAGTTGGACAGCAGGGACTAACAGCACGTGGACGTGCAATACATTGGCCTTCCGCCCCGGAACGACGTGGACCGATGGGGATGGTTGGACGCCGCCTTCTTCGATAAATGGTGAATATTGGGTGCCGACCAGCGCCATCGCCAGTACCACCGATTGGAATGGAAATACCTCTTGCCCCCCTCAGGCGCCTACGGGATTGACCGCTGCCGTACAATGAGCGGCCAGCGGCTCCAGGATCAGGTGCTGCCGCTTTGTTAGATCTCATCAGCTCGTTTGCGTAGGCCATTTGACGGCAGTCGGGCAGAGCCCCGAATCCGGTCCCGCTGGCCGACCGTCGCAACGATGAAATCGGAGTTTCCTCAGATTCTTAGAAGCGACCCCTCGAAGCTTCATGCAAGCTGTCCCGGTCAGGTACGCACCGGGGGAACGCCCGAAAATCGAAGTGGGATTCCGCCGTATGGGCCAGCCGCGAGTAAGGCAGGAAAAATGAACCTCAAAACAAACTCAGAATGGGTTGAATGGGGACGCCGAGATCCTCTCTTTGGCGTGGCGAGTTGGGCGAACAAGGACGCACAGGGAACTGCTCCTTGGAAAGACGAAGAGTTCTACGCGTTGGGCGAATCAGACTGGCGGGATTTCGAACCGCACTGGCGGCGGTATGGGTACACGCCCGGTACCTTTGTCGAGATCGGCTGCGGCGCCGGACGCATCACGAATCAACTCTCCCGTGTCTTCGAGCGAGGCCACGCCCTCGACGTGTCAGAAGACATGACTCGCTATGCCGCCGCCCATGTGCCGAGTCAAAACATCCAGTGGCATGTCACGAAGGGCCTTGCGATCCCCCTAGAAGACAATCTGGCAGACGGAGCTTTTTCCTGCCACGTGCTGCAGCACTTGCCTTCGCCCGAGGCTGGATACGCGTATTTCCGGGAGATAATGCGCACTCTGAAGCCCGGGGGCTCGCTTATGATTCATTTGCCAATTCACATGTACCCGGTCGCGGTCAGCCGAAAGTTTTCCATGCTCTGCGATTTTCTCTACACGAAATTTCTGCGGCCCGTCCTTGCTATAAAGACCGACTACCAGCGATACCGGATAAAGCGCGGAGGGACTCCGCCGATGCACGGCACCAGCTTCGATCAATTGGAACTCCACCGCACCTTGATCGGAATGGGCTTTGAACGCGTGGAATTCGTGACTTTCCCACTCACCAGCAACAACGCACTGCATCCGTTCGTCATGGCGACGAAGCCCAAAGCATAACTCATCTCTCGCGCTGAACGCGGTGCGGGCGGCGATTGGTTAAATGGACTCAGCCTAAAGAGTCTACTAAAACGCACCAACCTGCTCCAAGAATGTCAAAAATCCGCGGCGAAGGCGTAAAACACAATCAAAGTCGCCGGATTAGCGGGCGCTGATATATGACAAAGGCTTTTACTATGGCAACGATGCGTAGTCTCGCCGACAGCGAGAACCCGGACTCCTTCGCGAACAAGCTTCGCGCCAGACGCTTCGAGCGGTTCGAGGCCTTGGTCGCCCCTCTGCCCCGGCCTTTGAGAATTCTCGACGTGGGGGGTGAGACCGCCTTCTGGGAGAATCGCGGCTGGGCGGGGCGTGCCGATGTGCAGATATTCAGCCTGAACCTTGTGCCCGAGGAGCAGCGACACGAGAACATCAAGCCGATCGCAGGCGACGCAACCGATCTTGTCCAATTCGCCGATGGCAGCGTCGATGTCGCATTCAGCAACTCTGTGATTGAGCACCTCTTCACCTTCGAAAATCAGCGTCGTATGGCGTCGGAAATCCAGCGGGTTGGTAAAGCCTATTGGGTGCAGACCCCCAACTTCGGTTTCCCCATGGAGCCGCATTTTCATGTGCCGGGCTGGCAATGGATGCCGCTGAACTTGCGGGTGTCAATGATTCGGCGGTGGAGATGTGGCTGGCGAGGCCCTTGCCCAGATCCCGTACGAGCGCGAGAACTCGTCGAGGAGCTTCGGTTGCTGAACAAACGTGAACTGGAAGCCATATTTCCAGGAGCGAGCCTGATTCCAGAAAAGCTCTGTGGTCTCGTCAAGTCATGGACTGTGATAGGCGGGTTCCCAAGCAGCCAATGTGTGGCTGACTTTGCTGCTGGAGAAGGGACCTAGCTTTTGGAACCGCAACACCTGAGATTCGGAGGGGGGACAGCCGGGACCGTCCTCAACCCCTTTGTTCTGTTGGTTGTTCTCGTGGCGGGCATGCTTATTCTGTTCTGGCCGCGCGGCAAGGCCATGGCAATGTTCATCGCTGCCACGATTCTTATTCCAATGGACCAGGTTCTCCTGATGGGTGGCATGCACTTTCCGATGCTGCGCCTTCTGGCTCTTTTCGGCATTGTTCGACTTGTTAGAACCAAGCTTTCTTCCAAGAGCCAAATATTCAGCGGGGGAATCAATAAGATCGACATCACGGTAATTCTGTTTGCAATCTTCACCGCCCTGGCTGGAATCCTGCTGTTCGAACAATCCGCCGCTCTGGTCTTTCAGTTGGGGAACATCTACACGACGTTCGGCATTTACTTCCTCCTGAGGTTTCTGATCCGTACTGAGGAAGACATCGTGATTATGGTTCGCACACTTGCCTATGTCGCAGCAGTGGTCGCGGTGGTGATGACGTGGGAAATAGCGACTGGACGTAACCCGTACGCCATCCTGGGAGGAGCCCGGGCTGCATCCTATGCGACACTGACAGTACGTGACGATCGCTTCCGTGCTATGGGCAGTTTCGGGCATCCGATTCTGGCAGGCACTTTCGGCGCGATACTGGTGCCTCTGTTCGTGCTGTTGTGGCAAAGCGGTAAGAAGAATCGAGCGATTGCCGCTCTTGGAATCGTATCAGCTACAGTGATCACACTGACGTCAAACTCCAGCACGCCGATCCTGGCATACGCCGGCGGAGTGCTGGCTCTGTGCATGTGGCCGATGCGGAATTGGATGCGTATCATACGCTGGGGTGTCGTCGTTACGGTCGTTTCCCTACACTTGGTCATGAAGGCGCCGGTTTGGCACCTTATATCGAGGATCCACATCTCGGGAGGATCCTCGTCTTATCACAGGTTCATGCTCATCGATCAGTGCATACGGCATTTTGGGGATTGGTGGCTGGTGGGCGTGAAGTCAACTTCCGATTGGGGTTGGGACATGTGGGACACGGCCAATCAATATGTCAGTATTTGTGATACTTCCGGGTTCTTCCCGTTCATTTTATTTCTCGCGACCATCGTGTACGGCTTTAAGTACTTGGGAAAAGCGAGAAGGCTTGCTGAAAACAGGAAGCAGCAAATCTTCCTGTGGGCGTTGGGATCTGCGCTTTTTGCAAACATGGTGGCTTTCGTTGGCATTTCTTATTGGGATCAAACCCAAGTAGTCTGGTATGGACTGCTGGCGGCAATTTGCGCCGCGAGAGTTGGTCGCCCACAAGGGGAATCGACCGCGGTGACAGTTCGAGTCCCCCCGCAGGAAGCTAACTGGGCCGAACAATTCGGAGAGTTGGCTGACATCAAGAGCGACGCAATCGAAACCGATCTACCAAGAGACTCGGCACACCGACGTTTTCTCACAATCTGAGCCATGTCTATTCCCTCCAATCGACCACAGCAATTCGGGGCCTATGTCCTAATGACTGCTGCCTACAATGAAGAGGCCTTCATTGAAGGAACCATCCGGAGTGTGCTCTCGCAGACTTTGTTGCCAAAGAGGTGGGTAATTGTCAGTGACAACTCAAGCGACCGCACCGACGAAATCGTCGAGAGCTATGCCAGACAGCATGATTTTATACGCTTCCTCCGTATAACTAGGGCGCCCGGCCACAGTTTTGGCGCAAAAGTAATCTCCCTGCAGAAGGGAAGCAGCCTTCTGGACGGTGCGGAATATGAGTTCATCGGCAATCTCGATGCCGATATCTCGCTGGAACCTCTGCATTATGAGCAACTGACTTACCACTTTCGACAACATCCGCAACTGGGTCTGGCCGGGGGGTTCGTCTATGAGGACTCGGGTGAGGGCTATCGCAGTCGTCGAATCAACGATGTTCGCAACGTTGCACATGCGGCCCAGTTGGTCCGACGTGAGTGTTACGAAGCGATCGGTGGGTATGCGGTCCTGAAATACGGCGGTGAGGACTGGTGTGCGCAGACCAAGGCCAGGATGATGGGATGGCAGGTAGAATCTCTTCCGCAGCTGAAAATCTTCCACCATCGGCACACAGGTGCCGGCAGCAGTCCAATCAAGAATGCCTTTCGATTGGGGAGGCTGGATTACTCTTTCGGTAGTGACCCAACGTTTGAGGTCATGAAATGCCTGCGCCGGGTACGCGAAAGTCCTTATCTTGTCATCGCGCTTGCTCGGCTGGCTGGATTCACCTGGCCATACATCTGCGGGGAGCCGCGCGAGATGTCGGATGAATTCGTTTCATGTCTCCGACGGGAACAGAAGGAACGTCTGTCGTCAGTNNGACTCATCGAAGAACCCATGACTTCTTTGACTGGTGAGACAGAGGTTCTGGAAGCTCCTCGACTATTCGGCCGAGCGAAACAGGTGCTGGAAGGACTTGTTGCCGGGAAAAGCCTTAGGGCTAGGGCGTTCCGCGGCGGAGCTTGGATGGGGTCAGGAAGTTTTGCAGAACAGGGCGCTCGTTTTGTTCGAAACTTGATTCTGGTTAGGCTGCTGGCTCCGGCCGCCTTTGGAACCATGGCGATCGTGATGTCGGTTGCCTCAGTGCTGCAGGCATTCACGGAAATCGGGGTTCGGGAAGCGTTGATTCAGAATCCCAGAGGTGGGGAACCCGAATTTGTAAATGCTGCATGGTGGATGGCTTTCGTACGAGGTTTGTCGACGTTTTCTTCGCTGTTCTTGGTAGCTCCGTGGATTGCCCGATTCTACGGGAACCCTGAGCTGACCCCCCTGCTCCGAGTAGCGGTTTCAGGACTGCTCTTGGAAGGTGCGATGAGCGCTAGAGCTTACGTTGCACTAAAAGACATGCGGTTTTCACGTTGGGCTGCGATATTTCATGGTGGCGGAATTGTGGGAGTCGTCATCACCATTATCTTAAGTTTTTTCATTCGGGACGTTTGGGCGCTCGTCATCGGAACGACCAGCGAGAGTGTGGCGCGTTGTGTTTTGTCTTATGTCATTTGTCCCTGGACGCCTTCTTTTAGAGCGGACAAGGAAGCTCTGCGACAGCTGTTTAAATACTCAAGGGGATTATTTGGACTCCCACTCTTGAATTTGATATTCATGCGCACAGATGTTTTTGTGCTCGGCAAGTTACTCCCGGCTGCCCAACTCGGCTTGTACACGATGGGAATTGCGTTGGCACAAGTGCCTGCAGGTTTCGCATCAAACGTGCTCTACCAGATTTTTGTGCCTACGTTATCACAAATCCAGGGAGACAAGTCCCGCATCAATCGCATCGTTCTTCAAGTTACTTTCCTAATTGCGACGGTTGGGACGCCCGCCTTAGTCTTTGCGTACTTTTGCGGCGGGTCCTTCCTAACACTCGTGTACGGACGGCTTTACGCGGTTTCTGCCGGCCCTCTGTTCCT
Source organism: Acidobacteriaceae bacterium (assembly GCA_003140655.1). Classification (GTDB taxonomy): domain Bacteria; phylum Acidobacteriota; class Terriglobia; order Terriglobales; family Acidobacteriaceae; genus Sulfotelmatobacter. The sequence continues at coordinate 10,283 of PLKR01000208.1, forward strand.
GGCGGCCTGCGCCGTGTTGATTGGTCTGGCTAATTCACAGATCACCGGAGTGTTCTACGCTGCTGGATCCCCCGGATTGCACCGCCGGTGCGTCGNNTCGAGCGGATTCGACACCTTACAGCCTTAAGGATTTCTGGATATGGACTGAGCATTGCCTGGGCGGTATCACTTTCGGCCGTCGTGGTTGTGGCTTGTCTCTCCGGTCGGCTGCTGGTCCTCCCTACCAGTCCTCTCCCCAACATTATGTTCGGCGTCGTAGGGTGCTTCTTCGCCTATTCTCTTGGTGGAGTGATGCTGTTGCGACACGGAAAGTTCCCACAGGGTCCCCTCCCTGAGTAATGCTCAAGCAACGTCGCGGAATGTGATAATCAAGTGAGGGGAAGGAAAGATTCGGCATGGTTCCCGAGGATCCACTGCTGGCAGCCCGGCAAGGTTTATCAGGATCTATGACCAAAAGAATGGAAAATCGGTGAGGCCAAGATGAACTGCACGCCTGAAATCACGGGCGAATATAGAAAACCTGGAGAAGTGCTGAAATCAGAATCGCTGTTCTTGCATAGAGTGACTCAGTGAACCATATTCTCCATGTTGTCGGTGCCAGACCAAACTTTGTTAAGGCCGCGCCCGTTTTGCGTGCCATTCGCGAGCGGGGCATGCGGCAGACACTCGTCCACACAGGGCAGCACTATGACGGGAATATGTCGGATGTGTTCTTCACCCAGCTTGATATTCCGGAACCGGATTTCAATCTCGAAGTCGGTTCAGGCAGTCACGCTTCGCAGACGGCCGAGATCATGCGGCGATTTGAACCCGTGGTCCTGGAGCGCAAACCGGATCTGACTCTGGTTTATGGGGACGTGAATTCCACTGTTGCCGCGGCGCTGGTTTGTTCCAAGCTACTCATTCCGGTGGGCCATGTAGAGGCAGGGCTTCGCTCTTTTGACCGAACGATGCCGGAAGAGATCAACCGGATTGTGACCGACCGCCTCTCCGACGTTCTGTTCACACCCTCGGAAGACGGCGATGCCAATCTCTTACGCGAAGGTGTACCGAAAGAACGGATTCACTTTGTGGGCAACGTGATGATCGACTCGCTCATACGGCTCCTGCCGGCGGCGAGAAATTGTCCGAAAAATGGGTTTCCAGAACGCTTTGCTCTCGTTACCCTCCACCGACCTTCTAACGTCGATGATTTCGAAACGCTGCGGGAGTTGTTGAACGCCCTGGCGAGAGTGAGCAAGGACCTGAACATCGTTTTCCCCGTGCATCCGCGGACGCGTCAGCGCATTACCGAATTTGGGATCGATTCGCAGAATCTTCGCCTCCTCGATCCCCTGCCCTATATAGAGTTCCTGTCGCTTCAAACTCGCGCTGCGGTCGTGATTACGGACTCCGGAGGGATTCAGGAAGAAACAACGTATCTGGGTGTGCCGTGTTTGACTTTGAGGCCCAATACCGAGCGTCCCATTACGGTGACCTCGGGGACGAACATCCTGGTCGGCGATGACAGAGGAAGGCTAATTGCCGAACTGGGAAAGATCATGGAAGGCAAACAAAAAAAAGGTGTTACGCCCCCCTTGTGGGACGGTCGTACGGGCGATCGCATCGCCAACATCCTGCACGGAGTGTGAGCAGGACGTGTTATTACTGGGTTTCCCCACCCTAGAACAGGTCAGCCCTGTTATTTGTCAAGATAACTCCCCCGGAAAGGCTTCTCAGAGCTATGACAGATGTTGCCATCATCGGTACGGGTCCGTATGGGTTGTCAATCGCCGCGCATCTCCGGAAACGCGGCTTATCGTTTCGTATTTTTGGCCGGCCAATGGATAGCTGGCTGGCCCACATGCCGAAGGGCATGCTGCTTAAATCGGATGGTTTCGCTTCGAACATTTCCGATCCAGATGGTGATCTCACCTTGGAGAAATTCTGTGCGGAGCGGGAAATCCAGTATGCGCACATCGGAATCCCAGTTCGGCTTGACACCTTCACGGCTTACGGGCTTGCCTTCCAGGAACGCATGGTGCCGAACCTTGAAAACAAAGCGGTTGTCAGTATCGACCGATCGCCGGAAGGATACCTGCTTCGACTCGATGATGGCGAGGACGTGAAGGTTCGCCACTTAGTGCTCGCGGTCGGCATTACGCATTTTGAGCACGTTCCCGACAATTTGGCACATTTACCAGCGGAATTCTTGTCGCACAGCGCTCGTCATCACGATGTAGAACAATTCCGAGGTCGCAGTGTAGTGGTGATCGGTGGAGGTTCTTCGGCGCTTGACTGGGCTGGGTTGCTGCATGAGGCTGGCGCGCATGTTCAGCTAGTTGCGCGTCAAACTGTATTGAAATTCCACGGCAGGAATACTGGGGAAAAGCGTTCATTGTGGGAGCGCATCCGGCATCCACAAACAGGGCTTGGACCAGGTTGGCGGTCGGCCTTCTATGCCAATGCCCCCGGGGCATTTCACTACTTGCCCCAGAACCTTCGCCTGGAGATTGTCCGACGAACCTTGGGGCCGTCGGGTGGATGGTTCATCAAGGACATAGTGATGAACCACGTACCGCACCTACTCGGACACACGCTCCTGCGGGCTGAAGTTCAGGACGGCAAGGTGCATCTCCACCTGCGCCCCCAAGACGGATCGGAGCGGGTGATCGTGGCTGATCACGTCATCGCTGCTACCGGCTACAAGGTGGATCTCGAACGGTTGACTTTCCTGAGTTCAGAGATTCGCTCTCAGCTGAAATCCGTCGCAAATACTCCGGTTCTTTCCTCGAATTATGAGTCCTCCCTGCCGGGACTTTATTTCGTGGGAGTCGCTGCTGCGAACAGCTTCGGGCCCGTCATGCGTTTCGCCTTCGGCGCCGACTTTGCCGCTCGCACTGTTACGCGAGCTCTACTAAAGACGCTTTCCCGCCAACCGAAGCGGATTGCTGTTTCGGGTGTCCTCACGACGACGAAGTAAGGCCCCTGGAAGTTTGGAACATTTTCCGCAACGGACTGACGGCAGTTCTTGAGTGACGCATGAAAAGAGAGACCATCGCAATTCACGCAGGTTACGACGGCGATCCCACGACGAAGGCCGTGGCTGTACCGATTTATCAGACAGTCGCATTCGAGTTCGACAGTGCGGAGCACGGGGCAGCGTTGTTCAATCTGGAAGTCCAGGGAAACATCTACACCCGGATCGGAAACCCCACTAACGCGGTTCTGGAAAAGCGTGTCGCTGCGCTCGAGGGCGGAGTGGACGGTCTTAGCGTAAGTTCCGGAATGGCTGCGATTGAGTACTCGCTGATCAATATTGCGGAGTCCGGTAACAATATTGTTTCCCTGCCGCAACTTTACGGCGCTACCTATACGCTGCTCGCACACATCTTCCCAAAGCGAGGAATCAGTTCGCGTTTTGCGGCTAGCGATCGGCCCGAGGATGTCGAGAAGTTGATCGACGAAAACACCCGCGCGGTCTACTGCGAGAGCGTGGGCAATCCAGCGGGCAACGTGGCTGACATCGAGGGATTGGCGCGGGTCGCGCACAAACATGGTGTACCGCTGATAGTCGATAACACAGTCGCTACTCCGATTCTGTTGCGGCCCATTGAGTACGGCGCCGACGTTGTGATTCATTCGATGACAAAATTCATCGGGGGCGGCGGCACTAGTATCGGCGGGATGATTGTCGATGGCGGCAAGTTTCCGTGGCGACAATATCCAGAAAAGTTTTACATGTTGACTCGGCCGGAGATCGCTTATCACGGCGTCGTGTATGTCGACCATTTTGGGGACGCCGCTTTTGTAGCCCGTTGCCGAACTGTGTGTCAACGAAACACCGGCGCCACTTTGTCTCCGTTTAACGGCTTTTTGTTCTTGCAGGGAATTCAGACGCTTGCCCTTCGCGTGGAGCGCCATGTGGCTAACGCGCGTAAGGTAGCGGAATTCTTGCGCGATCACCCGATGGTCAAGTGGGTGAACTACGTCGGATTTCCGGATAATCCGCTCTATCCGATGGCGCATAGATATTTGGGCTCCAACTTCTGTTCGCTGCTGACGTTCGGAGTGAAAGGCGGCTACGAGGGAGGCAGGAAGTGCTTCAACGCTTTTCGCCTCATCAAGCGGATGGTGAACATGGGCGATGCCAAGTCGTTGTCGTGTCACCCGGCGTCGACCACGCACCGGCAGTTGACGCCAGAGGAGCAGGAGAAGGTCGGCGTCACTCCGGAGATGATTCGACTCAGCGTGGGCATCGAGCATATCGACGACATTCTTGAGGATCTGGCTCAGGCACTGGAAAAGGCGGCAAAGTGAGGTTTCGCGAAAAGGAAACACTTCGGCGGGGAGGGGCGATATGCCACTGATCATCGAAGGTGGGCGAGTACCGAATCGTTGGGCGGGAAGGCGGAACACGCAGCGGGTGGCTTCAGCCAACGGTCGCGCGATGCGCAATTGCGTCAGCCTCGCGCTCATTAATAACATGCCCGATCCAGCGCTGGAGGACACAGAGCTGCAGTTCTTTGAGCTTCTTGACATCGCATCGGGCGACGTCCCGGTGACAGTCAAGCTTTGCTCGTTGACTGAGATTCCTCGAACGGATCGAGGACAGAGGCATCTGAATAGCTTCTACTTCGGCGTCGACGATCTCTGGAACAGCCGGTTTGATGGCGTCATTGTTACTGGCACCGAACCCCATCACCCGAGCTTGCGCGATGAACCGTATTGGACGAGTCTAACCCAGGTTCTTGAGTGGGCCGAACAAAACACATTCTCGACGGTGCTGTCGTGTTTAGCGGCTCACGCGAGTGTTCTCCACAGTGACGGCATCACACGCCATCGCCTGTCGGACAAGCAGTTCGGCGTGTTTGACTCCGCCAAGAAGTGCGATCACCCGTTGACACGCCTTATCGCGGACCGGATTCGCTTCCCGCATTCTCGATGGAACGAATTGCGAGCGCATGAGCTGGCTTCATCCGGCTACTCGGTCCTTACCGAGTCAGCGCAGGCCGGCGTCGATTTATTCGTGAAGAAGAAAAAGAAAAGTCTGTTCGTGCATTTCCAGGGCCACCCTGAATATGGAGCACAAACTCTATTAAAAGAATACCGCCGAGACATCAAGAGATTTCTTCGCCAGGAAAGAGAAACGTATCCGACAATGCCCGCGGGATACTTCGACGAATCGGCGGCTCAACTGTTGAGAGATTTTAGAGAGACGGCAATCTCCGACCGGTGCGAAGACGTCGCCGCATCCTTCCCTGAAGCCGCGGTTGTCGGCGGACTGCACAATACCTGGAAGTCATCGGCCACCTCCGTGTATCGCAATTGGCTGCAGTATCTGGACTCACGAAAGGCAGAAACTTCGGCATTTGCGGCCATGGCTCGGGTCGCAGGTGCGGGGGCGCCCGCGACGGACAGCGAAAGGTCGCAAGAAGCCGTTTAGCGCTCATCGCTCAGCCACACGTTGAGGATCGGGGCTTACGGATTCTGGTTTTTTATCAGATGACTTCAATTCAAGAGCAAATCACCGGTGCGATCCTGAGCACGATCCGGACACGCCGAACGGCATCTTCGACGCGGGAAAGTGATTTGCATGCCCCCTCTAGTGCGATCGCACCGGCCAAAGTTCGGGAAGCTCGATTCTCGGATTTCGCTGCCGTGGCGGAGCTCAAACAACGATGGGGCATAGATGCTGATTCCCTGGAGAACTGGGAACGTCTATGGCTGCGGAATCCGGCACTGGCGCTGGGAGAAGCGGAACGTCCGATCGGTTGGGTCCTGGAGGCGGGAGGGTCGATTGTTGGGTACTTGGGAAGTATCCCACTGCTTTATCGCTATGGCGACAGAACGCTGACCGCTGTTACCTCACACGGGCTCGCGGTTGAACCTAGCTACCGGGCCGTCGCTGTAAGCCTGGTTGCAGCCTTTTATTGTCAGAGATCCGTCGATCTTTATCTCGTCACCACTGCGACTCCGGAGGTCGGAAGGATTGCGAGGGCATTTAAGTCCGATGCCCTGCCCCAGGAGGACTATGACACAGTGCTCTTTTGGGTTTTGCAATCAAATCCCTTTGCCCGGACGGTGATGGAAAAACTACGACTCAACTCGGTCCTGGCGAATATGGGCCGTATGTCTACATCAGTTGCGATAGGAATTGACAAACTGTTACACCGACGATGGCCCAGACAGCATTCAACACAACTCGCCGTAAGCGAGATCAGTGTTAGCGAGATAGGGGACGACTTTCAATCTCTCTGGAGTGAGAAATTGACCGAACGGCCGCGGTTAATTGCCGACCGGAGCCCAGCTTCACTTCGATGGCATTTTGAGATTTCAGGCGACAGAGGGAGTGCTCGCGTATTCTGCTGCCGGAAAGACGGAGAACTGCTCGGGTACACTGTAATTCGGGACGATCCTCAACCGGGCAGTCTGCGAAAATCCATCGTCGCAGACATGCTAGCTAAACAGGATGACCCAGAGGTGCTGAGAGCCCTGCTGATTGCAGCGTATGATCATGCGAAGCGCGGGGGAAGCTACATTCTCGAGGTGCTGGGGTTTCCGCCAAGCCTTCGACGAGTGTTCCTGCAAGGGAATCCATATCATAGAAAGTATCCTGCTTGTCCCTTTTACTACAAGGCCGCGGA
>PLKR01000208.1:16978-18945 GCA_003140655.1 Acidobacteriaceae bacterium
TTTTCGGTGCGCAAGCGGGCCGCTTTTGAATTCAATTCTTGGCTACACAATTCACAAATAGGGCGACCATGACCATCCAAATTATGCAAACTGCTGAGATCGAGCGCGAAATCCGCAACTTTGTAATAGACACCTTCCTGCTTGGCCGTGCTGAAGCATTCCGCGAAGATGCGGTACTCCTGGGAGGTGTGATCGATTCCACAGGCGCTGTCGAGTTGATTATGTTTCTTCAACATCGTTTCTCCATCACTGTGGAGGATGATGAGATCGCGATGCCGGAGAACTTCGACTCCCTAAAGAACACTGTTTCCTTCGTCGAGAGGAAACTCAGCGGCAAGGTCTAGCAGTGGCCCGCGTCAGGCCAGCCTAAATCAAGACTGAAAGCGCGATGACTCTCCCCAATCGAATCTGCGACATCATCAAGCCATGGGCGGAGCGTTTGCCCAACCACTTGGCGTTGGTGGAGTCTGGGGGAAGTTGGAGTTATCGACAGCTTGATTCCGCAGTCGTTGCTACGCAGAATTGGCTCCGAAGCCTGGGCGTTCGTCCTGGCGACCGGGTCATGATCGTTGGCGAGAATTCCCGCGCATTCGTGACACTACTCTTGGCTTCGGCCAGCCTCGACGCGTGGCCGGTATTGGTAAACGCCCGCCTTTCGCCCCGCGAGATTGACGAGATCCAAAATCACTGCGGTGCGCGGCGTGTTTTTTACACGATAAGCGTATCGCCACACGCGGCCGATCACGCCAAGCGGCACGGCGCGGTAGTCGAAGAGCGGGATGGCTTTGGTTCCGTTGGAATTGGTCCGCTGGTGGAGGATGTGCAATCGGAGCCACTCGACGCGAACATCATGGATCGCGTCGCAGCTTTGATCTACACTTCCGGCACCACAGGCGTTCCGAAGGGCGTCATGCTGTCCCACAGGAACCTGTTGTTCATGGCACACGGATCGGCAAAGATCCGATCGGTGATTCCAGAGGACCGGCTTTATGGGGTGTTGCCGATGTCTCATGCCGTCGGCCTTTCCGTAGTGTTGTTGGGTTCGTTGATCGCCGGCGCAACCCTCTATCTGACGCCGCGTTTTGATCCTATGACCGCGCGCGTGACGCTGGAGAACGATTGCATAACGTTGCTGTTGGGGGCGCCAGCCATCTTTAACCAGATGCTCCAGTACGCAAAACTTAGAAAGATCTCGTCCCTGACGTTTCCCTCCCTTCGCATCATTTCCTCTTCCGGCGGTCTGCTCGACCCTGCTACCAAGTCGGGGATTGAGAGTCTTTTCGGCATGGTGCTGCACAACGGCTACGGCGTCACTGAATGCTCTCCTACGATTGCTCTGACGCGGCCTGAGGCTCCTCGTGCCGATACCTCAGTTGGCGCGGTGTTTCCGGGAGTTGAAATCAAGCTCGTGGGAAACAATGGCCAGGCGGCGACTGCCGGGGGAGTGGGTGAATTGCGGGTGCGCGGTCCCAACGTTATGAGGGGCTACTATCGCGCTCCCGAAGAAACTGCCGCTACGATCGATGCCGAGGGATGGTTCAATACTCGCGATCTCGCGCGATTGGACGACGAAAACCTTTTCATCGTCGGACGTACGAGAGAGTTAATTGTCCACCGCGGATTCAACGTCTACCCAGCCGAAGTCGAGGCAGTGCTGAACGCTCATCCAGAAGTTGTTCAGTCCGCTGTCGTGGGCCGGTCGGTTGAAGGAGACGAGGAGATTGTCGCGTTTGTACAGGCGCAACCCGATTCACGACTCACGGCTGTCGATCTGGCGGAATACGCTGCTCTACATCTGGCCCAGTACAAACGACCATCCCAGATTCTTCTGGTTTCCGCGATGCCGGTGACGCCGACGGGAAAGATTTTGAAAGGCGAGCTTAGCAAGATCGCGGAAGAGAGCCAATCCGGCAGCAAGGATTTGTGCGTCATTGACTCGACTAGCAAGGCGAGCAATGTTCAGATCG
>PLKR01000208.1:19002-22945 GCA_003140655.1 Acidobacteriaceae bacterium
GGTGCCAGGCACCCCCATGCCCTTTGCCAACTGCACCCAGTCGAGATCTGGACGCCCAATCTCGAACATATCCAAGGCCCGGGTCCCCGGGTTGCCCACACCCAGATAAGAAAACTCACGCTTGAGGACCGCATACTCCCGGTTGGCGAAAACCACCGTGGTAATGTTAAGTCCCTCGCGTGCCATAGTCCACAGCGCTTGTAGGGTGTACATCCCGCTGCCATCGGCAGTCAGGCACAACACTCGCCGACTGGGGCAGGCCACGGCCGCCCCCACAGCCAGCGGCAAGGCGATTCCGATCGAACCTCCAGTATTGCCCAGCCAGTCGTGCGGCGGAGCTCCCCGCGTGGCCGCCATCATGCCTCGTCCTGAGGTCATGGATTCATCCACCACAACGGCATTTTCGGGCAGCAACGCTCCCACCACGGCCGCAAGACCGGGCAGGGTGATGCCGCCACTCGGCACGGGCGGACGCTCGGACCGTTGTGCCGGCAGCTGAGTCTCGCGCAGCGACAAAGCCGCGGCCAACCCTTCGAGCGCGCCGACGTAGTCTTCGCCTGGACTTGCCAGAGCATGGATGTCACAGTCGGCTGGAGTGAAAACGGCATTCTTGCCCGGAGAAGCGAAATACGCCACTGGAGCTTGAGCGCCTACCAGGATGAGCTGACGAAATTCCTTCAGTTGCTCGACGGCCATTTCGAGGGTGTATTGAATTCGCTCCACCGCGACGACACTGGCGCCACGTTCGAGGCGCGTGAGCGGGTAGGGAGCTAGCAGTCTGGCACCTGTGCCCGCAGCGATATGTCCCGCCACTTCTAGGCCTCTGCCGTAAAGCGCATTCCCCGCCATCAGAATGGCTGTTTTCAAGCCCGACTGGAGCATGGCTGCTGCGTGCTCGACAGTTGAGGTCGCAGGCAAGGGAGGCTTAGGTAAGGAGGGGAGCGTAGCAACCACTCCGCCCTCGGTCCAGGCGACATCGGCGGGCACGATCAGTGTCGCAATCTGGCCCGGGGCAGTACGCGCCGCGATGATCGCCTCGACTGCGTCGTTGCCTATTCCGGATGTCGAGACAGACGTCCGCAACCATTTGGAATAGAGACGCGCGAGCGCTTCGATGTCGGAAGTAAGCGGCGTATCGTAGCGCAAATGATCGGTGGCATGCTGGCCGACCAGGTTGATGATCGGCACACGTGCCCGGCTCCCATTGTGCAGATTCGCGAGGCCATTCCCGAGGCCAGGCCCGAGATGCAGGAGTGTGCACGCCGGCTTTTCTGCCATGCGCGCATAGCCGTCAGCGGCTCCAGTGACAACACCTTCAAACAGGCCGAGCACGCAACGTATTCCCGGGACCTCGTCAAGTGCGGCCACCAGATGAATTTCCGATGTGCCTGGGTTCGTGAAGCAGGCCTCAACGCCCGCATCTAAAAGCGTGCATATCAAGCCTTCAGCTCCGTTCATTTCGATATTCCGCAGTTTGACATGGGCTTGTTTGTTGCGAGCATTCTATTAGCGGTCGATTCCGGTCACGCAATGAGTATATCCAACGTCCGATGAGGGCAATTGAACATGCGTCCCTCCAACTTGATCTAAGCATACACACGAAANNATTAGGGACTGGCCAGTCATGAAAGATGCGCGATCTGAGCACATCCATACGACGGCTTCGGCGATCTCTGCCGGTCTTCCGAAACGGCCGATGGGATGAAGACCAACAACGGATTTGTGGACCGCCGGAGCGCCAAAGAGCCGCTCACCCATCGGCGTTTCGATCACTGCGGGACACACTGCGTTGATCCGAATCCCGCTGCGAGCGGTTTCGAGCGCGGCCGACTTCGTGAGCCCCACCACTCCATGTTTGCTGGCACTATACGCTGCCGCCCCNNAATTTCGTACTTCAGGCAGAGCCAGACACCCTTGAGATTGATGTTGATGGTCCGATCCCAGTCTTCTTCGGATTGTCTGACGATGGGGACCCAAACGCCCTCGATCCCCGCGTTGTTGAAGGCGACATCCAAGCGGCCAAATCTCTCCACGGCCTTTCGAATGAGCGCCTCCACTTCGGAGGCTTTCGACACGTCCGCTTTCTGAAACAAGCCCTCACCGCCTGCGGCACGGACCAGCTCGATGGTTTCGTTGCCTTCCCTTTCGCGCCGTCCCGCAACCACCACTTTGACTCCCGCCTTCGCGAAAAGTACGGCGGTCTCACGCCCAATGCCCGACGTCCCGCCAGTCACAAGTCCAACTTTGCCTTCCAATTCCTTCGTCATAGCTTTCCTTCACGAATGAAACCTCTCAAGATCGCACTTCAGAGTGTGGGCTTTACGTGAAGCTTCCGTCAAACGATACGCTCAAACACCTTCAGTGAGCAGGCCGGGGACTGTCAAGCATGTTTTTCTTCTCCTTTTCCCTTCTCCGAGCAAATCAGGAGTTTGAGTCAGAAGTCCGGTATCATTTGTCGTGGAACACCGCGATCCATCAGAAACACAAGCGGCCCGTACGATGCCGTGTTCGCGTCCTTCGAAGAGTACTAGTGCACTTCGGGGAGATAGAATCGGAAAGAGAATCAAGATGAGGACATTTTAGCGATGGCTGAAGTTACCGGCTTGTCAGACGGTGTGTTCGGGCATGCAAACGACAAACTTGTTGGGACGTGGAAGCTGGTGTCCGCCTCGAGCACGACATCGACCGGGGAGCGAAAAGAAGCTCCCTACGGTCCCAGCCCTGTGGGTTTTCTCACCTATACCGCGGACGGCAGAGTAACCGCCCTGATCAGCTACGGCGGGCGAAAGCCACTCGGCACTCTCGCGTCGCTGGAAGAACAGGCTGAGGCGTTTAAGACATTTCTTGCCTACGCCGGACGGTACACGCTCAACGGTGACGAGGTAACCCATCACGTCGAAATCTCATCGATTCAGAGCTACGTAGGTAAGGACCTGGTCCGCAACGTCAAATTCCAGGGTGATCAAATCTTATTGGTTACCCCGCCGACCCCGGTGAAAGGAACAATCCAAACCTTTGAATTGATTTGGCAGCCTCTACAGGCCGGCTCCTGAAACGCTGCGTCCAGCATCATTCGGATTGTCGGAGCGGAAATTTTGCCAAGGCCCTTTTAGCGCTTTTTGCACTCCAAATCGTTTTCCTCTAAATTTCCCGTGTTAAGCTCAACACAAGTGATTGTCGGCTTCTGCGCGACTGAAATCTCTGATCTTGCCAATAGGTGAAGGTTGTCCATGGTTATCGCCCCAGGGAAAAAAGTTGTTTTCAGCGACGAAGTTCTGCAGAACCCGTATCCCACGTACGCCCGCTTGCATGGAGAAGGTCCATTGCATTATTTGGATGTCGGCAGCAAATGGGCGGTGTGGTCGATTTTCAGCCATGCCGAGTGCGCTTCGATTGCCAAAGACCCCCGCTTATCCGCAAAACGTGCGCAGCAGATGTTGTTGCCTCTGCCAATCAGCCGCCAGTCCGAGTTCAGCGAACTGGCGCGCATGCTGGGTTTGTGGCTGATCTTCATGGATGCGCCGGAGCACACCCGGCTGCGCAAACTTCTCAACAAAGGGTTTTCCGCCGCGGCCATTGAAGGCTTGCGTCCGCAAGTCGAGGCCATCGTTGATCGAATGCTAAAGCCGCTACAGCATGGCTCCGAAGTCGAACTGATGCGCCAGTTCGCAAACCCCATGCCGGTGCGCATCATTTCGGAAATGCTCGGAATACCGCAGGAACTGCATGACACATTTGTCAATTGGTCGCGGGCCATTGCGCTGTTTCGAGGCAGTCCAGATCGCACGGTGGAACAGGCACGCGCGGCACAAGATGCTCTAATCGAGTTAACCGAATTTTTCCGAAAGACCGTCGCGGAACGGAGGCGCAATAAAGGGAATGACCTGATCAGCCTTCTCATCGACATCGAGGAAGAAGGAGAAGTGATGACCGAAGAAGAGCT
>PLKR01000058.1 GCA_003140655.1 Acidobacteriaceae bacterium
TACCACATGCACAGATCATGGCTTAATTGTCGAAGGATAATATCCTCTCCAATTCCAGCTTTAGTCAGTTTTAATACGTCTAATGCCGTTTGCGGAACAATGAGAACGGGATCTCCTCGAGCCGTCGGCGTTAGTTCCTGCNNGACCATAAATCACCCTTAGCGAAAATCCGAATATTGGGAGCATTTTCAATTTAGCGAACTCTCTGCGACAGCCTTGTGCTTTCGACCAGCAATAACGAATTGCCTACGTCAGCGGCAAGCTCGGTATATACGGAAAGGTGAGGTGCGAAAACTGGATGGCGCAGGAACGGCCGAGATGTCGAGCAAGCAAAGCGGCTATCTCTTGCTCAGAAGATGCGAATCCTCTATCAAACATCCGACCTTCCAGACCATATCCAATTGCCCACGATCCAANNTATTGTTCGCCATGGCCCTAATGGCGTCTTGTAGCACCCCAAGCATCAACAGTGCACAACCCATCTCCGTCCCGTCTGCTCTAACGACGCAGGACGTGAAACTGGCAATCCTCTATGCGATTTATCCGGTAAAAACCCCAACCGAGTGGACGCATATTGAGCAGATGACCGATAACGCTTTGAAAGCTGCGTTCCCGTTCAGCTATGGGAGAGTCGAACGATCAGAAAACTGGTTTCTTGAGGAAATTCGAGGCAGTTCCGTCTTGGTCGGTTACGATGACGGGGACCACTATCTGCGAGTAGAGTACGTGATTGCTGGAGACAAAATTTTCCAAAAAATAGACGGAAGCAGAAACTTGGGGCAAACTGGCGAGACGATTAAAAAGGATGCTTTTGAATTTCNNTTTTGTCCGCGATGAAAGCAGAAGTTGATAAAAAATCGCCATAGTCGCCTAGGAGCCAGTCGACCTTCCCTGAATCCCACCGACGCGGCAGCAGACCAATTTGGTTGAGTCATCCCAACCTGAGCCATTCAATAGAACCCAACATCCGATTCTTTGAGCGACTTAGCTTCAAGGCGAGAAATGGGTTCGAATCCCCCTACCCTGCCCTTCCTTAAAGGCGTCCCAGCTACGGATGCTGTGAGCCGGCTGGAGCCGTTGGCGCGAGAGCCTTCTGCTCCGCGATGGCTTGCTCCAAGGTCTTGCTGGCCGCGTTAAGATTGTCGACCAGTGCGGAAAGCTGCTTTGCGGTCAGCGCCTGGGTGTCCGTGTTGCCCTGGAGCACACTGCCGGCGGATTGGACCTGAAGCGCCGTGGCCTTGCGCAGGTCGGAGGCGGCCCCCTGAACCGCGGCGACCGCGTCGTTGAGCTGTGCATCGCGGGAGCGCAGGGCTGGACCGACAATCAAAGCCACGAGAGCCAGCACGACCACCGGAACGACATAGGCTCCGATGACGAGAAGCCGGGTGCCCTGCGTGGCTGTGACCGGGGCCGCTCCGCTTGCCTCAATGCGCTCGGACAAGAGCTCGAAGCCCTTGACCATTGCGACCGCCAGGGGCTCGCGGCCGAGGCCTCCTTCGTTCAGGATCGCTTGAATTTCAGGGACGGATTTTTTCATGGGAGGAGATGTTGGGATACCTTTTCGAACTCTGCATGGAGGCGCCGGAGGTACGCGGCCGAGGCCATGCGCTGCACCAGGCCGAATTGCTTGTCTGTAGCGAGGCGCGACAGGGGCACAGAGGCGTTCTCGTAGGCCTCCTGCAGGTGATAATGCATCGCCTCTATCCGGATCGTCAGGTCCTCCGGGTAGTCCACCAGTTTGATGTCGCTTACGACCTCCGGAAGAACCTTTGCCATGATCACCGTGGCGAACGCTCCGTAGTGCTTCGTGTACTCCTGGAAATAGAACTGGGACTTCTTGCTGGCGCTAACGGGGGTAACGACCGTGATGCGGCCGCCGATCTGCTTTAGCGCCTCAGGGAGGTTCAGCAGCTGCACAAAGTAGTCGTAAAACACCCTCGAGGTGTTGGCGCCGAAGTCGACAAGCACGCTGCGCTTCTCCTCGAGGAGTATGTGGGCCACCTTTTCGACGTCGGCGATCGACGCCTTAAGCGCGTTCTCCCGCATCTCGATCTTGATCACCTCCGTCGGGAAAATGAGCGAAATCGGCGAGAAACTGACATCGGCGTCGACGAGGGCCGAGTTACACCCGTGAGATTTCTGCCATCCGTAGAGCTGGGCGGCCAGGAACGTCTTCCTCTCCCCACCCTTCTCCTGCTGAACGAAGACTGCCAATGGGCCCGGCATGGTTAGGAGGACGGCGGCTTGCCCACACGCGACGCGGCCTCGACCTGGGTCGCCTTCGAGGCATCGAAGGGATTCTTGCGTGCTCCATCGCCCGCTGGGGCCACAGGGCTGGCCGGAGCCTCGGCTGGCTTACTCGTGCCCGTTACCTNNCCTGGCCGGAGCCTCAGCTGGCCTACTCGTGCCCGTCACCTGGACGGCGGGCCGCCGGCGGGGCTGCTTATCCTTCCCCCGCTGCCCGCGTTTGCGCTTGGTGGATCCATCAGGCGCGACTGGGTCGTCCTGACCGGCATTTAGACCCATGATGCGATGTTGAACCACGGCAACGGCGGACCGACGCGAGCGCCAGTGCGGGAAACCGTAGATCTTGCCGAAAATGTAGTCCGCCAGAGCCGCCCGTTGGTCCGCTGCGGTCTGAATCGCCGTGTATTCATCCGGACTATCCTCGATCAGGGTCCGGACGATTTTGAACGCCCTGCTAAGCGTCGACACGTTCACGTCCAGCCCCTCGCCTCGAAGCACCACCGCAAGCTGCCTGAAGCTTCGGACCGGATGCTGTCCGAGCCGTCCCCTGCCCTCCTCACCCACATTGGGTGACGTCTCATATCCACTGGTCACCATCCCCGTGAGGTACAGTCGTTCGCCAAACTCCGCCAAAAGGAGGTACGTTTTGAGCGGCAGGACGCGCATCGACGGCCTCGCCACCCTACCCTTCGCATCCTCAGTCCGAAGGCTGCCACGAACGACATTGAACGGTAGGGTCCGCGGCAGGTTGACGCCCATCTGACCGCCGGGCTTCTCGGGGGTTGTCTCGTTGGCCACAGTCGGATGAAGGACCAACCCATGACGCCTTTCAAGCT
>PLKR01000579.1 GCA_003140655.1 Acidobacteriaceae bacterium
GGGCCGACTTTGCAGGAGCCCAGTGGAGATTCTCGACCTCAGGCATTTTTCCTCCGTGGATTTGCGTCCCCTGCTCGACGATGAGACGCGAGCCTGGGCGAGTCTGCTCGCGTGGGACTACCAAGGGTCGGCGGAGATGATCCTGCGTTATGTCGACGCAAAAATCCTTCCCGGATACGCTGCCATCGAACGCGGACGCATCATCGGCTACAGCTTCTTCGTCTATGAAGGCAGCAAGGGAGTGGTCGGCGATCTTTTCGTGGCGAATGGCGGGCGTTTCCCCGACGCGCGCGACGTAGAACTCAAGCTGCTGACGCATGTGATCGAGACGCTGCAGCAGTCTCCCGGAATCCACCGGGTCGAGGCGCAGTTGCTGGCACATGAGGCGGGGAGCGTTGCCCGGCCGTTTCTGGATCAGGGATTCCAGCGCCATCCGCGGTTGTTTATGGTTCTCGATCTGGGCAAGAGTGTTTCGCGGGCGACGGCGACGCATCCGGATGTCGAACTCCGGCGTTGGACCGAAGCGGACTACCAGCCTGCCGCTGCGGTGATTACCGCTGCTTATCGCGGCCATGTCGATTCCCAAATCAATGACCAGTACCACACATTGAGTGGATCGCTGCGCTTTCTGAATAACATTGTGCGTTTTCCGGGATGCGGGTTGTTCGATGCGGAATCGTCGTTTGCCGCGGTGGATCGCAAGGCAAAGAATCTGATCGGACTGATCCTGTGCTCGCGCGTTCGCGGCGATGTCGGCCATGTAACGCAAGTCTGCGTGCTTCCCGAATACCGGTCACGCGGCATCGGCGAATCTTTGCTGGCGGCGACCTCCGTCAATCTTCGCAAGCGCGGCTTCTCGATGCTCTCGCTGACCGTTACTCAGGCCAACGCCGGAGCTGTTGCTCTCTACCGTCGCCTGAATTTCGATTCGAAGCGAGTGTTCGATGCGTTCGTATGGGAAGGGTGAAACTCTTAGCTGTTAGCTCTTGGCTCTTAGCTTGTTCAAGGTGACTCCGAAAGTCTTGCGCGCTCGCCTCAAGTCTGGGAAATTCGTGGATCAGGCACCGGAAACGGATATCTGCAGGAAAGAGCTAAAGGCCAAGAGCCAAGAGCCAAAAGCTCACCGCCGCACCAGCCACATTGCCCAGCCTGCCACGAAAACGCCGCCCAGGAACATGGCGAAACAATACAGACCGTAGCGGATCATGTCGCGAGGGGCCTCGCGGTGGGTGATGCCGAAGACGATGGAAGCGAACAGTGCGAACACAAAAGCCGCACTGAAGTGAGTGAGCTGGACGGTCATTGTTTTTTCCCGATGGCGATGTGGTAGGCGTCGGCCACCGCAATGAAGTTCAGCAGTCCAGCGACAATCATGAACTTTGTCCCGTAATCGGCAATGGCGAAAGCGATTGCACCCTGGCCCCAGTTCATGGCGAGGGTCGCAATGTACATTCCGCCGGCGCCCAGGTCGCCGATGAATCCGAGAATGTCGAGGATGTCGCCGCCGTTGGCCTTGTAGATGTGGCCTTGCATCAACAGGCCGAGCGCGAACAGGGTTCCGATGGAGACGAGCAGAAGGACGCCGCGAATCCAGCGCCTTTGGATGATGTGACCCGCGCCGGGAATCAGCCAGCCCACGGCAGGCGCGATTACAGCCATCATGCTGGCGGGCTGCGCCGGCTCGGCTGCCTTGGTCTTTGTCTTTGCTGTTGTGGGATTTGCCATCAGATAATTACGATCTCGCGTTGAACGTTGCCGGTGACTTCCGCCGATTTGGGCCGGACCAGCATGTTGACCTCGCTGCGGACGCCGAACTCCGGCAGATAAATGCCNNTCGTCCATGTTGGCCCCGTTGGAATGGACGTCGGTGCCGATGGAATGTCCGGTACGGTGAATGAAATAGTCGCCGTAACCTTTCTGCTTGATGTGATTGCGGGTGGCGCGATCCACTTCCCATCCCGCGATGCGGCGCCCGGCGCTGATTGCATCGGTCACGGTCTTCACCCCGGCATCGCGCGCATCGCGCACAATCTCGAACACCTCGCGCATGCGGTCCGAGGGCGCTTTGCCGACAAATCCCATCCAGGTAATGTCGTAGTACACCGCTCCCGGAACGTCTTTCTTTCCCCACACGTCGAGCAGCACGAGATCGCCCTCGCGAATGGGAACCGGATGATCGGCTCGCGGCTCGTAGTGCGGGTTGCCGGCATTGGCGTTGACGGCGACAATTGGCGGATCGTCAGTGAGCAGGTTCTCGCGGCGAAACGCTTCCATGAACCACTGCTGGATTTCGTGTTCGGTGGTGCCACCGTTGCGGGCGCCCCGGCCGATTTCTTTGAAGGCCGCCGTTACGATTGAATCCACGCTGTCGCGGGCGGCAAAATGCGTCTTGATTTGCTCTTCGCTCCAGGTGGCTTCAAACTGCGCGACCAAGTCTGCGGAACTGACGATGTTCTTGCCCAAACCGCGCAGAAGTTCGATGGTCCCGGCATCGACCAGGGAAATGGTGAAGACGATGTTGTTAGGGGAATATTGCATGGCGATGTCGCGGCAGGAAGCAAGCATCGATTTCAGGCTGTCGAATAGTTCCTGCCATCCGGAATACTGGCGCTTGCTGCCGGGCAAAGAATCGAGGTGCCCGGCTTCGATCTTGTGGACCAGCTTCACGGGTTCGCCCTGCGCCGGTACCAGGTAAAACCAGCGCCGTGTGACCATCAGACCCGCGGGCAGGCCGAGTACACGATAGGCGATGGGATCGCGATGATGGTGGTCGTAGAACAGCCACGCGTCGATGTTGCGTTCGCGCAGCGCAGATTGGATGGCGGCTAGATCCATGGGCAAACGTCTATTGTAAACAATGGCAGGGATTTGGGCGAATCAGGGAGCAGGGACCGCGTTTTAACGTGCCGATTCGTTTGCGGCTGACCCTTGTTACACTATGAGGCCGTATGGCTGCGATAGCCGAACCTGTCGTTGATTCTGTGGTTGCGAAACGCGTCCGCATCGAGGCGATCGATGTGGTTCGCGGCGTGATCATGATCCTGATGGCCCTCGATCATGTGCGGGACTTCTTCGGCAATTCCGGCGTGAATCCGACCGACCCCGCCACCACGACGGTTCCTCTATTCTTCACGCGCTGGATTACGCATTTCTGCGCGCCCGTTTTCTTCCTGCTCACCGGCACCGGCGCATACCTCGCGCTGCGCAAGAAATCCAAACACGAGTTGTCTCGATTCCTCTTTACTCGCGGACTTTGGCTGATCTTTCTGGAGCTGGTGGTGGTGCGTTGTTTGGGCTGGCAGTTTAACTTCGATTACCACGTGGTGCTGCTCAATGTTTTGTGGGCGCTGGGCTGGGCGATGATTACACTCTCCGTTCTGGTTTACCTGCCTGCTTCTGTAGCGGCCGCATTTGGGGTAGTCATGATCGCAACCCATAATCTTTTCGATCCCGTCCAATCCACGAGCCCGATTTGGACGATCCTGCATTCAGCGCCCGGTTTCATCTTGAACGAGCCGGGGCACATCGTCTTCGTTGCCTATGCGCTCATTCCATGGGTTGGTGTTACAGCGGCAGGCTACGGCCTGGGACAGATCTATAGCTGGCCATCGGCGCGCCGCAAGGCGTTTCTCCTGCCGCTGGGACTTGGATTGACCGCCGCCTTCCTCACTCTGCGCGGCATCAATCTCTACGGCGATCCGCTGCGCTGGAGCACGCAGAAATCCGCGGCCTTTACTGTGCTCTCATTTCTGAACACCTTGAAGTATCCGCCGTCGCTGCTATTTCTTCTGATGACACTGGGCCCGGCGCTGCTTTTCTTGTGGGCGGTCGATGCCGGAACCCCGCGGTGGCTGCGGCCCGCCCTCATCATCGGCAAAGTGCCAATGTTTTATTATCTTCTGCACATACCTCTGATCCACCTGATTGCGGTCGCTGTGTGTTATGCGCGCTACGGGCAGGTGCATTGGATGTTCGAGTCGCGGGGCCTCGATCAGTTTCCCATTACCCCACCGCCGGGATGGGGATACTCTTTGCCGATTGTGTATCTGGTGTGGGGTATGGTCGTGGTTATGCTTTATCCGCTGTGCCGCTGGTTTGCAGGGTTGAAACAGCGGAATAGCAACGCCTGGTTGAATTACTTCTGAAAGGCCTCGTCGCCTTAAAAAGCCAATGGCCCCAACTCAGCCGGGGCCATTGGTAATTACGTGGTGTAAGCACTCTGTCAATTCTCAGTATCGGAGCTGGAGAGGACGATGTCGAGTTACGGGAGGGACTATCTCTGCTTTGTCCCTCCTTGAAAAATTCCCTTTGGCCTAGGAACCTGGGGAAGTGGACTCGACGGTACTCGAACCCGCATCTGCGACTTTGACAGAGCGCTGTGTTCCCATTTACACCACGAGCCCTGAAGCAATGTGAACATCGGACGGATCGGCTTGCAAGGGTCCAAGGCACAAAATTTTGGGGAGGATTCCCAAAGCGGGAGCCGTTCGAGGAGTGAGTGGAGAGGCTGACTGGCTAGTGGTGCGGTGGTTTATGAGTGGCCACGCGCCAGAATCCGTTTTCTGACCACCGGCGGCAGCGTCTCGCAGGCGGTGCGCAAGACCAGACGCGGCGCGCGCCCGCGAATCTTCATCAGGTACGGAACGGTCCGCCTGGCGTCGAACTTTGCCGTCTCGCGCAGCAGCCAGCCTAATCCCTTCTGCACCATGTCATCGTCATCGGTAAGAAGCGAGTTCGACAGCTTCTTGATTTCCGGGAAGAACATCTTTGCCCGTGATCCACGAATCAGCGCCACGCAGGCGGCGCGGCGCTGCCAGCGGTTCGGCGAGTTCGCCCAGTGGAGAACTGCTTTTGAGCGTGCGGGCTTCGCAGCGACCATCGGCGCTATCAGGTAGTGCACCAGCGCATCGTGATCGGCCCAACTGCTGATGCGGTCGAGCCAGGACTCGAAGCGCTTGAACTCGCGGTCACCGAATTCGGCGTCAAGTTTCTCCAGCAGGAACACGGCGGCGACCCTCTCTTCAAGCACCGGGCCGGAAAAAAGATGATCGGCGACCTCAACCAGGAAATCGAGTCCGCGTTCTTTCTTCAGTTCACGCCGAAGACGGACGGCGGCGCGACGCAAGTCCGCCGTATACCATCCGTGCGATTTGATTTCGTCTTTAAAGAACCACTGCACGCCCGCAGCATGTTCGGCGGAGCCGCCGTTTTTCAGAGCGCGGCGAATTTGAGCAGCGACGTCTGCGGGCGTGGTTTTGAGTTGAGGCATGGTTCATCGGGCTGAAGTTTTGGCTGAGGATCCTCCAGCACAAACAAGGCGACCTGCCGAGGCGGCCTTGGTCCAGAGGCGGGGTCTCAAGTCAAGCGGCAGACTGGCTTCATTCTATTCGTACGAACCGGTCGTAGATCCATAGCAGCAGGGTTGTGGCGACCCCAACGGCGACCACCGACCACCAGACGAATTCCGGCCGGTGCATCTGCTCCCCAAAGTGATGCATGAGCCACCCGCTGAACTTGCCGGCGACCATCGATCCGAGGCCGAGTGGAAGAAACGCGAACCCCATATAGGTACCCTGCTGCCCCTCGGGAGCAAGCCTCGAGATGTAGTCATAGTAGCGGGGTTGTTGCACGATTTCGCCGATCGCCACCACAATCAGCGTGACTACCGCCATCCAGACCGACGGATGCACAATCAGAAGGATCCAGGCCAGGCTCGAGATCAGCGTCCCCAGAATGATGGCGTGAAACGCCTGCATGCGCTTGGTGAGAACCCCGATCACCATCGTGAACAAGATGACTACAACCGGATCGGTCGCCAGTATTCGCGCCGTATCCGCCTTCGGATCGATGTAGGCGGAAATGTATAGCGGAAGCGCGATGAATTCCTGCCAGAAGACAATCCAGTATCCGGTGAAGATCAGCAGGAAAAGCATGAACCGTGGGTTCGAGAGCACAGTCAGGAAGTTCTTGCCCACTTGGGCGAGACTTGCGGTCTCGCCTTCGCCTGCGCGCCGTGGCTCTTTGAAGAACAGCAGCACAAAGAAGAGCATAAGGAACACACTCAACGCGGCGATGCGAAATACATTTTCCACATTGCCATGCTCTTGTGCCCAGGAGGCGAGTAACGGCCCCGCCGTGCTGCCGACGTTCACCAGTGTGTAGTAGATCGAATATCCCACCGAGCGGACATTTTCTTTGGAAGCACGAGCCGTAGTCCCGACCACACAAGGCTTCACNNAGCGGCACGCTGTTGCGCAACGGAGCGAGCCAGGCGGAGCCAATCGATCCCAACAGAAAATAGGCAAAGCTCAAGATCAGATAGGCGATCGATAGGGCGCGCCGGAAGCCGAGCCGGTCTGCAAGCGCGCCGCCACCTATGGCAAGGAACCAAACCCAACCGCCAAACATCCCAGTCAAGCTGCTGGCGCGCTCGACATCAAAGTGCAGGCCCTCGTGGAGGTAGCGCGCCAGCACGGCAAAAACGGCATAGTAAGACAGCCGCTCGAAAAGCTCACTGATGTTGGCGACCCAGAATGGACGCTCGAACCCGGTGCGAATCTCCTGCAAGCGTTCGGAAAAGCTCAAGAGTGCTCCCTGATGACTTGATTCACTGGTAGTGCCACCTTGACAGCCGCCGAGGCGGCGGCGCTACATTCCAATCCGTCTGCGTATTTCTTCAGTCGAGAGCCCGGAGACACGGAACACTTTTCGGCGGCTGGTCTGGCCGGAGGCAATGGTAACGGAANNTGCCCGAAGATGGCCGTGCCCACGCGCACGCATGTGGATCCCTCTTCAATCGCCACTTCAAAATCGCGCGACATCCCCATGGAAAGCTGGTCCATGGCGACGGCGGGCAGCTTGCGAGCGGCAATCGTATCGCGCAACTCGCGCAACTTTCGAAAATAGGGCCGTGCACCCTGGGGATCGTCCGTAAACGGAGGCACGGTCATTAGTCCGCGGAACGCCAGCGCCTCCAGCCGAGGCGCTGCGATCAGCAATTCTTCGAGTTCACGCGAGTCGGGCGGCACACCGCTCTTGGCGGCTTCGCCGCCGCCGTTGATTTCGACTAGAACGTCCAGTTTCCTGCCTAGCGTGCGGGCCGCCGCGTCCAGCTTCTGCGCCAGCTTTAGTGAATCGACTGAATCCACGGCGCGAAATAGCTCCGCTGTCTTGGCGGCCTTGTTGGTCTGCAGGTGGCCGATCATGTGCCATTCGGCAGCGTGCAAATCGTGAAGAGCCCCGACCTTACCGGCAAATTCCTGAATGCGGTTTTCTCCGAACACTTTAAGCCCGGCGTCATAAGCTTCGCGGATGCGCTCGGGCGACTGGGTTTTGCTGACAGCCATCAAAGTAATGTCATCGAGGTTGCGTCCGGCGCGGCGCGCCGCAGCGGTGATGCGCCCACGCACCGCAACAACATTTTCGGAAATCGACATAGCCAGGGTCAAAGAGGAATGCAGAAGTAAGAGGGCAGATTGCAGAGTTAACACCGGATACAACTTCCGCATTCTGACTTTTTACCTCTGCATTCTGATTCCTGCCGTTACATCATTGCCGTCGGTGGGGCCGGTTCGTTTGGATCGCCGGCGGCCGTGACAGGCAACAAGATCATCAAAGCCGCCAAGCCGGCAAGCACGATCATTCCTCCTACCTGGTAGGAGGGATCGCTGAAGATTCGCGGCGGGTGGTTGGGCGCGCCCCACGAGGGGACGAACTGCAATCCTGCCCAAATCAGGCCCAGCAACGCTTCCCCGGCGATCAGTCCAGAAGCGACCAGCACTCCGGCATTCTCCACGCGTGCCTTCTGAGCGCTGTTGAATCCACGCCGGTCGGCGACCCAGTCGCCGAGTGAACGAAAAACTCCGCCCACAAAGATCGCGAAGGTAGTGCCGAATGGCAAGTACATGCCGACTGCCACCAGCATCGGACTCTTCACTTGCATCATAATCATAGCGATCCCGAACAGGATTCCCACCACCACCAGCGGCCACGCCATATCGTGGCCTACAATACCCATTGCCAATGTGGCCATGAGACCAGCCTGCGGCGCTGGAAGATCCACACCGCCAAACCCAACGCCGCCGGCCTTGATGTTGCCCTCGTGCAGCAGCATCAGCGGAAAATACATGACCAGGCTTGCCACCACGACCGCGATCAGTTCAGCGGCCTGAATCTTCTGGGGAGTGCCTCCTAAAATGTAACCAACTTTGAAATCCTGCAAAAGCTCGCCGGCGACCGCCGACGAGACGCAAACCACTGCGGCTACACCCAGGACCGCGGCCACTCCCGAGGTGCCGGAGACGCCCAGCGCCACCATCAGGAGCGCCGCAATCAGCAGCGTCGACAGCGTCAAGCCGGAGATCGGATTATTGGACGAGCCAATGAATCCAACCAGATTGCCCGATACCGTGGCGAAGAAAAAACCAACCAGAATCATCACCACGGCCGCCAGGATAGCCGGCCAGAACAGGTGCGAGATCCTGATGTACAGCAAACACATCAACACAAACGTCACGGCAATCAAACTGAAAACAATTTTCGAACTCATGTACCGTTCGGTGCGCGCCAGTTTATGCCGCTGGTCGGCAGTTTGGCGCAGATCCGTGAACGCCTTACCAATTCCAGCCGTTAGGCTCGCCCGCATTTTGAACAGGGTGTAGGCAGCGCCCACCAGCATTCCGCCGACGGCAATCGGACGCACAATGTATCTCCAAACCGCATCCGCCATCGTCGCCCAGTTATCGGGAGTGTCGGCTGGAATGTATGCTTTGAGCTGCGGCCCAAGAAAAAACATCATCAACGGAACCATCAACCCCCAGGCCAGCACACTGCCTGCAAACTGAATCGACGCCAGCTTGACGCCAATGATGTACCCCACACCGAGATAAGCCGGACTCACGCTCGGCGCCGCGAATACGGTGGTCCCTCCTGTGGGTAGGATGTGAGTGCTTCCTGCCGCGCCGAGACGAACCTGAGTGTGTCCCAGACTGCCGACGCCAACGTGAAGGTCGGTGTCGGCGGCGAACAACCCGAATCTCCCCAGGATGTACACCACACCGCCAATGCCGATATTCCAGAAAAGATATTTCGCGGCTTGCGCGCCGCGTTGCCCAGCTTTGTGAATCTCCGACGCCGCCAACGATTCCGGGAAGGGCAACTCTGGGTCTTCCACCATGGCGCGCCGTACCAAAGAAATGAACAAAACGCCGAGAATGCTGCCCACCATGATCAGTGCCGTGGATTTCCAGTATGCGTCGGCAAAGCGGAACGAAGGCCACGCCTTGGCCAGCAGGAACGCAGGCAGCGTGAAGATTGCGCCGGCTGCGACGGACTCCCCAATGGAACCCGCGGTTCGAGCAATATTTTCTTCGAGTAGAGATCCCTTCCACGCCCTCATGGCCGCCATCGCAATCACCGCGGCCGGGTACGTAGCCGCGATCGTGATACCGGCACGCAGTCCCAGATAAGCGTTGGCTGCTCCCAGGACGATCGTCATAAGAAGTCCCAGCAGTACCGCGCGCAGAGTGAACTCCTTCATCTCCATGTGCTCGGGGACGAAGGGGACGTGTTTCTTGCCGCCAGTTCCTGATTGGGGGACTGGACTGCTCATAGGTGGAATCCTCGTAGGGCGTGAGATGAAAGCAATTTCGTGCCGTAACCCATTCAAAAGACTAAACGGCGGCACGTTAGCACGCGGATGGGCTGGATTACAAGTGCGATGCGGGTTTCGGGATGGCACTGCTTGAGATAGAGGGCTCTCTGGTTGGCTTGTGCCCTGCTTAAGAGTAAAATAGTGCTAATCGGTCAATCGCCTCTTCGCGGTCTCTATTATTCCGAGGTGTAACGTGGTAAAGAACTCCCCCGATCAGGTCTGGTTCCAGAGATACTTTGAATTCCACTGCGACGATTGCGGCAGCGATACCGCTTTCCGTTCGCGGCGGCGCACGTTCTCCGAACGCTACCTGCTGCCGATTTTCCTTCTGCAACCGGTGCGCTGTGCGGAATGCTTCCGGCGGGTCTATCGTTTGCTGTTCGTGCCCGTGAAAGAGCGGCTTCCCGAAGCGGTCAAGAAGGGGGCAACCTCGGCGCCGCGACCCGATCGTAACGTTGCCTAGCGGACCCGGCCGCCGTTATACTCTATTCCAGCAGGCAATCGCAGAGTCGCCCGCCCAAGCAAGAACCCTGCGGGCAACACGGAGGCCGTCTTCAGCAGTAGTGAGGACAGAATTCGGGCTAGCCAGGCCAAAGCTGGAGTGGCAGGCCCTTCTATTGCTTCCGGAACCAGCCAAATCCAGACCAGCCGNNAGTCTCTTCGCCGTTCTGTTCCCCTCGGATTGCCGCATCTGCGGTATACCTCTAGTCAGGATTTCGCGTCTGCCGGTTTGCCAGGAATGCCTCAATGCCATGCGCCCCATCACGGGCGGAGTCTGCGCAACTTGCGGTGAGCGTTTGTTTTCCGCTTACGCGGTTGCCGGTGCTCCCGGGGAGTCCCGCTGCGGGCTGTGCCGCCGCGTCGAACCGGCCTTCGCGCGGGCGGCGGCTTATGGCAGTTATGAAAGCGGGCTGCGCGAACTGATTCATCTGCTGAAGTATGGCGGTGTGCGCCCGGCGGCCACCGTTCTTGGGCGCATGCTGGCGGAGGCGATCGCGGCCCTCGAGCCCAATTTTCCGGCGGACTCCGTGGCTTTGGTTCCCGTGCCCCTGCACCGTACCAAGCTTCGCCAACGCGGCTTCAACCAGGCAGAACTGATTGCGCGGGCCGCGATGAAAATCAGCCCGGCGCGGGATCGCTTGCGTTTGTGCGCGGGAGCCCTCGAGAGAAAGCGCGAAACCGCGTCGCAAATTGGCCTCACCATTCCACAGCGCCGCGAGAATCTGCGGGGTGCTTTCGGAGTGGCTCAGCCTGAATTGGTGAAAGGCCGCGAGGTGCTGGTGGTGGACGACGTTTACACTACCGGGGCGACCGTTTCGGAATGCGCGCGGGTTTTGCGTCGCGCCGGCGCAATCAAGGTTTGGGTCGCAACCGTGGCGCGTACATTGAAGATCTCGGCGCAGCAGGCGAAGATTGGACCACACGCCGACGACGGACAGATGGGCGAGGGGATTGGAGCAGACGACGTTCCAATGGCCAAAGCCGTAGGAATCTAGATATATGTCAGGCAGGATCGAAAACGGGGCCGGACCAACAGGCAGGCACGCCGCCGGCCTGTTTGCGGCGGCGGCGGCGATGAATCGCGACAGCAACGGCAACGCGCTGCACGCGCCCGTGCTGGTGCTGAATGCCTCCTACGAACCGATTAACGTCTGCGCCGCACGCCGTGCTCTTGTCCTGGTGCTCAAGGGCGTGGCCATGACAGAAGAAGAAAATGGACACTTCCTGCACGCGGCACGGATCGCCATGCGCGTGCCCTCCGTGATCCGGTTGCTGGAGTACCGCCGAATCCCGCACCAGAGCCGCGCCTTGTCGCGGAAGAACATTCTGCTGCGCGACCGCAACACCTGCCAGTATTGCGCGACCGTGCTGCCGTCCGGCGAGTTGACGCTGGACCACGTGATTCCCCGCTCCCGCGGAGGCTCGTCCACCTGGGAGAACCTGGTGGCCTGCTGCCATCCCTGCAATCGCCGCAAGGGCAACCAATTTCCCCTTGAAGTCGGCATGAAGCTGATGCGCGAGCCCCGCGCCTTCAACCTCCACACCAGCCGGCACATCATGCGGCTCATGGGCAGGTCGGATGATAAGTGGAGGAAGTATTTGTTCTATTAAGGTTTCAAGGTTGCAATGTTTTCAAGGTGGCGCAGACTCGCACTTGAAACTCTGAAACCTTTAAACCTTGAAACCTTGAAACTTGGTTCCTGCTACTACTGCGGCGGCTGGGGATTCGGCGCCGCATCTGGCTTCTTCTGGTCTGGATTCTGATCCGGAGCCTGCGGCGGTTTCTGATCCTTCGGATCGGCCTTCTGAACTTCC
This sequence comes from Acidobacteriaceae bacterium, assembly GCA_003140655.1. Taxonomy (GTDB): domain Bacteria; phylum Acidobacteriota; class Terriglobia; order Terriglobales; family Acidobacteriaceae; genus Sulfotelmatobacter. The sequence continues at coordinate 11,969 of PLKR01000579.1, forward strand.
TGGCCCTGATACAGAATCTTCACGCTGGAACCGAAGCGCTTGTAGTCCTCATATTTGACGACCTCGCGGATGTGAATGTCGTTGAGGTTGAAGTGCAGCGTGTCATCGGCACGGGTATAGGAGGGAAACCAGTATTTGCCGTCAATTTGCTGCCGCCAAGTCGTGAACTTGGGATATAGATGTTCTGTCTTGTTGCCTTTCTTCTTCGTGTCGCGGGTCTCCGGCACCGCTTGACCGTAGGTCTTGACGATTTGGAGATCGTGGTCGTCCACCCAAATCCGTCCCTGGAAATATCGCTTCTTACCCACAATCTGCTTGGGAGCGATGTCGAAAACATAGCAGTGCAACTCGTCTTCTGTCTGCTGGCCTACATAGATGATGTTGTATTCCGGAATCTCGTCGCTGGTGAGCACAAAGGGCAGGCGGTTGCGGAAGTCCTGAACGTCGCCCTCGTCGAGCGAAAGCCCGCCCTGTTCCAAACTTGACTGCGGTGCAAACACCACGTTTTCTATGCGCCGGCCCTTGTCGTCAAACAGCACATCAAAGACTTCGTGATACTCGCCCGTAACCGTGCTGCCGTCCAGGGTCTTTACTGCGATGTCTTGCCGGTAAGTGTAGTGGTCGCGGGCCTCTTTAAATTCCTTTTCCTTGGCCGCGAAGCGCTGGATGATTTCCTCGGGTGTGATGCCTTTGGGCGGCGTGTTCTCGAGGGAACCCTCCTGCGCTGCCGCGGGCAGAGGGGCCAGCGCACCGGCGAAGAGGGAGACGGTGAGGAAGAGCAGAGCGCTGCGGGAGGCCAGTCTCATGCCTATAGTTTACCGGATTGTCCGCGGAGACGTTGCTTGCAACGTCTCGCATGCGGCGGTACGGACCCGGCCACATTGCATCGATTGCGCCGGCAGAGACGTAGCAAGCTACGTCTCTACGAATCGGATGGGATAACGTCCGACGGCGCGCCGCGGCGGCCCTCCCCCGACCCCTCTCCGCTCAGCGAAGCCGGGGGCAGGGCGCTCGCAGTTCTGCCACTTACTTGGATGCCATATCGATCAAGGGGTTGTCGTGGAGAAAACCGGGCTTCGGGCTTCGGTTTTCGGACCGGGCGGAAGCCCGAAGCGCGAAGGCTAGCTAGAAGCCAGGAGCTTCAGCCTGCTACACTCATCCGTTTGCCGGGGAGGTGTCTCATGCGGCGTCTTTCATTGCTTCTTTCTGCTTTCGTCCTCATTCTCACTTGCACACTTCCTGAATTGGCGCATGCCAAGCATCCCTTTACCTTTGAAGAGATGATGAAGCTCAAGCGCGTGGGCGAGCCTGAGGTTTCGCCGGACGGCAAGTGGGTGATCTTCAGCGTGGTCGATGTCGACCTCGAAGCCAACACGAAGACGCCGCATATCTGGATCGTGCCTACGGCCGGAGGTCAGGAGCGCGAGATCATCGCCGATCAGGACGCCGACCGCCCGCGCTGGGCGCCGGATGGGAAACGGTTTGCGTTCATCTCGACCAAAGAAGGTGGATCGCAGGTTTGGGTTGCGGAGTTCGACGGCGCTGCGGGGACGGTAACGGCAGTCCACAAGCAGAGTGCTATTTCGACGGAGGCGAGTGGACAACTGTGGTCGCCGGACGGGAAGGTGATCCTGTTTACTTCGGATGTGTACCCAGAGTGCGACGGAAGCGCATATCGGGAACAGGAGTGCAACGCGAAGAAGCTGAAGGAGGTTGAGCAATCGAAGGTTAAGGCGCTGATTTTCGATCATTTGCTCTATCGCCACTGGAATGCCTACAAAGAAGGTAAGCGCACTCATTTGTTTGTGATTTCGAGTGATCTTCCGACTAAGGCCCGCCTGGCAAACAAACAAAATCCGGTGTCCTTTCAAGTTTTCCCGACTCCACTTGACCTCACGCCCGGCGACTTCGACGCACCCGTGTTCTCGCTCGGCGGGCAGGACAACTACGCCTTCTCGCCCGACGGCCAGGAGATTTGCTACACCTCGAATCACGACAAGAATCCGGCCGCTTCCACCAATAACGATCTCTGGATCGTCCCCGTCAGCGGCGGCCCGACCCCTCCCATAGCGAAGAACATTACCGCCGACAATCCCGCCAGCGACTCATCGCCGCTCTATTCGCCCGATGGCCGCTACATCGCCTACCGCGCCCAGCAGAGGCCGGGATACGAGAGCGACCGCTTCCGGTTGATGCTGTATGACCGCAAGACGGGAGAGAAGAAGGATCTGACGGAAACTTTCGACCACTGGGTGGGATCATTCGCCTGGGCGCCTGACGCGAAGACCATTTTCTTCAGCGCCGAGCACATGCGTCATTCCCTGATCTATGCCGTGGGGACCACGCCTACACCGGGCACGGCGAATCCGATCGAATTTCTGCGGCGCGCCATCGTAGGTGGCTTCGACGATGATGTAGCCGTGACGCCTGACGGCAAAAAGCTGGTATTCACTCAGATGTCCGTTACGGCCCCCACCGAAATCTACGCGGCCGATGCAACCGTCGCCGGATGTCCTGCCAGAACGGGCGACGTGGATCGAGGGAAGGAAGCATGTTCGTTGAGCAAGGATTGGGCCCTTACACACATGAACGACAAGTTGCTTTCGCAAGTCAGTATGTCAAATGCGGAGGTTTTTTCATTCACAGGTGCGCACGGTGACGATGTCGAGGGATCTCTCGTCAAGCCGCCGAACTTCGATGCCAGCAAGAAGTATCCCGTGAAGTTCCTCATCCACGGCGGGCCGCAGGGCGCCTGGGGAGACGACTGGAGCTACC
>PLKR01000448.1:0-3612 GCA_003140655.1 Acidobacteriaceae bacterium
CCTACGACGCCGGATCCGAACATGAGGTGGTTTGCACCTTCTCCTCTTTCAGGTTCCCTGAACTAAGTCAGCTCATCTGAAGTTTTCTTTCTTAGCACCCCCCCAACCCTAAGGAAGTTGCCATGTTTGCACGCATTGTCTCGATTCATCTGAAATCCAACATGCTTTCTGATTACACACGAACGTTCGACAAGGACGTTCTTCCTTTGCTTCGTAAACAAAAGGGCTTTAAGGACGAAATCACATTCGCTGGTCCCGGCGGAGTTGATGTGACTGCAATCAGTCTGTGGGAAAACAAAACCGATGCCGAAGCTTACAACACCAATGCTTACCCCGAAGTGTTGAAGACGATGGCAAGATTTATCGACGGAACGCCCAAGGTTCAGGCCTCTGACGTTGTCACCTCGACCCTCCACAAGCTCGCCGTTCACGCAACAGCGTAGAACTGGGAGCGTTTTGACGCGGGAAGGCGGTTAATCCCGCCTTCTCGGACGACTCAAGAGTAAGGTGACCGAACCTCCCACGTATTGGAAGACTGCTAGATCGGGCGAGCAAACGACAGCTCGTGGCCATCTGGATCAGACATGTGGAAATATCGTTCATCCCAGGAGGCATCTTGCGGACTCTCTGGATGAAATCCCTTTTCGCGTAGGTATGCCCAGAAGGCATCCACGTCAGCCACGTGGAAAATCATCCGCCCCCAGCGAGTCACCGGAGAGCCCTGTTCCAGATTGAGGATCGGATATTCCGCGTCCTTGGCAGCGAGCGAAGAAAAATAGGCGTCTTCCCCGCCGTAGCTCAGCTCCATGCCCAAAACATCTCTGTAAAATCGCACGGAGGTCCGCATATTTGTCACCCGAAGCGTCAGTGCGGAAATCTTCTGCACCATCACTGCCATGTCGGCGAACATACCATCAGTGCTTGGCGGCCCGCAAACCACACGAGACTCAGAGATGTTTCCCATAACGTCGGCTACGCGAAGACGTGAAGCTGCGAAAAAGGGGTTTCCAGTGAATCCGACAGTCAGCCTGAGTGCGTCCAAGGAAGGATGGATATCAAGTTTATACTACTAACCGCAGAAGCCGGTACCCAAAATAGAAGTTCCAGTCCTGAGCAGGCACGGGCGCAAGAGTCCTGAGCGGCTTTCACGAGAAGGAGTGTCCATGGCACGAAAAGTTGCGGACGTGATGTGGGAGATGCTGTCGAAGGCCGGCGTCAAACGCTGCTACGGCATCGTCGGAGACGCGTTGAATCCGGTGATCGACGCGCTGCGGCGCAACGGGAAGATCGAGTTCATCCACGTTCGTCATGAAGAATATGGCGTCTTCGCCGCGGTCGCCGATGCCTACCTGAGCGGCAATCCCGTGGTGGTGTGCGGAACCGCCGGACCGGGCGTGACGCATCTTTTCAACGGACTGATGGATGCGCGCAAAGAGGGGGCTCCGATTATCGCCATCGCCGGCGATGTCGAGACGAAGCTCATGGACACCGCCGCTCTCGAAGAGCTGAACCCTTACAAGTTTTTCGATACCGCGTGCCTCTATGTCGGGCGAGTCGTCAATCCTGAACAAATTCGGGCCGTGGTCACGACGGCGATTCTAACGGCCCTTGTCGATAAGGGGCCGACGGTGATCTCGATGCCCGGCGACATAGCATCGGCGAACGCCCCGGACCATGCTTCACACGAGATCACGATTCCCGCTCCGCCGGTGTTTCACCCGGCCGACGCGGATCTCGACAAGTTGGCCGAGATGATCGAGGCTGCGAAGAAGGTAGCGATTTTCGGCGGCGACGGCTGCCGCGATGCGCGCGATGAGGTGCTGCAACTCGCGGCCAGATTAAAGGCGCCCGTCGGATACTCCTTTCGCGGGAAGCAATGGCTGGAGCATGACAATCCTCGTGCCGTCGGAATGACCGGGCTGCTCGGCTACGGCGGAGCCTATAAGGCTATTCACGATGCGGATCTGCTGTTGCTTCTCGGCACCGATTTTCCGTTTTCAGAATTTCTTCCAGGCGACGACGTGAAGAAAGTCCAGATCGACAGGAATCCGAAACACATCGGACGGCGAACAGCCGTTGATCTCGGCCTTGCGGGCGACATCAAGGCGACCGTCACAGCGCTGCTCGCCAAAGTGCGCGATAAAACTGACGCCCGCTTTCTCGAAAAACACCTCGCCGAGACCGACTCGTTCCATGAGCTTTTGCAGCACTACGTCGAGAAAGGGCCAGGGATCAAACCGATCCGGCCGGAATTCCTGGCGGCGACCCTAAGCGAGCTGGCCTCCGACGACGCGCTCTTTTTCGCGGACACCGGCACGGCCTGCATCTGGCTGGCGCGGCACATAAAGGGCGGGCCGAACCGGCGGCTCTTCGGATCTTTTTCATGGGCCTCCATGGCAAATGCCGCTCCCAACGCCTTCGGTGCGCAACTCGCATATCCCGGCCGCCAGACGATCGCGCTGTGCGGCGACGGAGGGTTCACGATGCTCGGCCTGGGCGATCTTCTGACGCAAGTACAGCGCAAGACGCCGGTGGTCCAGATCATCCTCAACAATGAATCGCTCGACTTCGTNNAGGGCATCCGCATCGAAGAACCGGGCGATGTGAGAGAAGGGCTCGCGGTGGCGCTTGCGCACCAAGGCGGTCCCGTCGTGGTCGACGCGGTGGTCGATTCCTACGCATTGTCGTTGCCGTCGCATCTTCCCTTCCACGCGGTCAAAGGCTTCACACTTAGCCTCGCAAAACAGGTATTGAACGGGAAGATGGACTCGGTGATCAAGACGATCGAACGCAATACCGGGTTGGTCTGATCCACCGTCAGGGCCGGTTGCCAACAAAATCGTACATCCGATTTACGATCGGCTGATGGACGCAAGCAAGACATCTATGCGTCATCTTCGGATGGCGCGTGTCGAGGAACGGGCGACCCATACTAGCCCAATATCAGTATGCTCATCGTAACCTTGTAAGCTGATTCGATAATGGTGAGACAATTAAGAGGGGGAGGCATACTGATGATGTCTAACGAAGCCGCCGAAAATCTTGTTTTCAAGAGGCACGATCTACTCAATCGTATCGAAAGCGACCGAGCACGTGCAGGAGAGTACCGCGTCGAACTAGAGGACGTAGAGGCGCGGATTGAGCTTGAAGTGCGCCACAGGCAGAGGTCGGCATTGGGACTTGAATAGAGAAGGCCCCGGATGCCAGTCCGGGCGAGGGAGATTTGGTCATGGGAAGAATGTTTGTTGTGCGCGAATGGATCAAGGGTCAAGAGAGTTCGCTACGCTCCTTGAAAGTGAGGTGCGCATACTCGCTCTACCGCTCCGACTGCGTGCGGGCAAGTCATAGCCGCATGGCCTGTGTACCGGGCGGTTTGACTTTCGACACCAGGGCGTGAAACCATTATGTGTGTCGGGCAGAATCGCAGCTGTGGCCCGCACATCTGCTGCTCTCGCCTTTCTTGCGCATTTATTTTTTCCTTCATCAGGGGAAGTTTGACTTCTGCGCATCTCAAACTCTTGAGAGGGGGCCAATTTATGACACCCGTGGTAGCGGCCAAGAAAGTCAGGAAATTCGATACCAAGACATTTCTTTCGACCATCAACGGCGGTA
>PLKR01000448.1:3634-3788 GCA_003140655.1 Acidobacteriaceae bacterium
ACTCTGTTTTTTATATACAGGATGGAAAGGTAAAACTCACTGTTGTGTCGAAGATTGGGAAGGAAGCCACAATAGGCATCCTGAACAAGGGCGATTTCTTCGGAGAAGGTTGCCTTACAGGGCAGCCTCTCCGCCTGTGCTCCGCAACCGCGAT
>PLKR01000454.1:0-951 GCA_003140655.1 Acidobacteriaceae bacterium
GAGGGATTAGACAACACCGTCCGCACCACCGAACAAGCGCAAATGATTTCCGGCCTCCCGCCGCTGGGCATGATTCCCATGGGGTCGAGGACGACCCGCGAAGGCGCAAACACGAAGCGCCTGGTGATCGCCACTTCCAAGGAGGCGGTGGAGTTGGTCACCCAGGTCAGGCCTCAGTCGCAGATGGCGGAGTCCTATCGCGCCCTGCGCACCTCGCTGCTGCTCTCCAATCTGGGAGCCCCTCCCAAGGTGATCATGATCACCAGCGCGCTGCCTCAGGAAGGAAAGACTACCACCAGCATCAACTGCGCGGTGGTGCTGGCTCAGAAGGGCATTCGAGTCCTGCTGATCGACGCCGACCTCAGGCGGCCGAGCATCCATAAGACGCTGGGGATGGGCCCCCGCAGTGGCCTCAGCAATGTCCTGACCGGTAGCGCCACCTTACAACAAACGATCACGCAGTCCCCCATCCTGCCCAACCTGTCTGTGTTGCCCGCAGGAACGCCCCCGCCGAATCCGGCTGAACTGCTGGCTTCCACCAACATGCGGGAAGTATTGGAGGAATTGCGCGGGCAATACGACCACATCGTGGTAGACACACCTCCGACTCTGTCGGTCACCGATGCTGTAGTACTGTCGCCTCGGGCCGATGCCATCGTACTGGTCATCCGTTCCGGACATACCACCAAGCAAGCACTCCGCCGTTCCCGCGATATCCTCATGCAAGTTAATGCGAAGGTCTCCGGCGTGCTCTTGAATGCAGTCGATCTAAGCTCGCCCGATTATTACTACTATTACGAATACCAGGGCAAGTATTCCCGGTACTATCGCGACGACGAATCGCACAATGACGATGATGAGGATGCCGACACCGAAGAAACGGCTGAGGCATCGCCCAATAGCGCTTAGGGAACAGTAGAACAATACCGGCGGGTTTTTGGTTGCGCTTCC
>PLKR01000454.1:978-6372 GCA_003140655.1 Acidobacteriaceae bacterium
ATCATCTGGGACGCTACTACGCGCTGGTTGCCAGGGACCCAGGCGCTGCCATCGACCCCTACCGCGCCGCCGTGCAACTCAATCCGCATTCCGCCCGCTACTGGTTCGACCTGGCCTCCGCTTACCAGGTACTGGGCGACGTTTCGAACCAGACATGGGCGTTGGAACACGCTATCGATGCCGATCCCACCACGCCCGACGTCGCCTGGGAAGCCGCCAACTTCTTCCTCGTACAAGGCGACAATGAGAAGGCTCTGCGGGAATTCCACGTGGTCCTGGAGAGCGAACCGTCCATGGCCAACCTCGCGATTCAATTCTGCTGGCGCATCAATCCGGATGTAGATATGCTTTTGCGCGAGGTTGTTCCCGCCCAGTCCCCGGCCTATATCGCGTTTCTCGATCTGCTCATGACCAAACAGCAGACGGCGGCAACCGCGAAAGTGTGGGCCAAGCTGATGGCAACTCCAACTTCGCAGACCATCGAACGGCGCTATGTCTACGAATACTTCCAGTATCTGCTCAACCACAAGGATGTGGATCAAGCCATTTTAGTGTGGCAGCAAGCTGCCACGCGCTTCGGCCTGTCCTCCTACTTGCCCACCAGGAATAATTTAATTGTCAACGGCGATTTCAGTCTGGATGTTCTGAGCGGAGGTTTCGACTGGCAGTATCAGAAACAGCAGAGCGTGACTCTGACCCTGGATCCCAGCGATTTTCACGGCGGGCATCGTTCGCTGCTGATCACCTTCGACGGACCGGGAGTAACCGATGCGGGGATTCGTCAATTCATCGCGGTGCAGCCCGGCACTACCTACCAGTTCTCTGCCTACTATAAGAATGGAGAAATCGAGGGCGCCGGCGGACCGCATTTTACGATTCAGGATGTGTACACCCAGGCCGTGCTGTATGACAGCGACGAACTGAAAGAGGCCGGATTCTGGAAGTCTGTCACCGGGGAGTTCACCACCGGAGACGATTGCAGACTGCTGGTGCTGCATGTCCGGCGCCTGCCGGAAGGAAGTCCGATCCGTGGTAAGCTCTGGGTCGACGATTTCCGCCTCGTGGCCAAGCGGCGGTAGGCCCTCGAATTGGGTAGATTCAATCTCATGAGCGCGACCAGCACTACCGCGAACCAGCGCAGCGAGCGCGCGGCGCAAGCCGGCACGGCCCTGCTGTACGGGATCTTCGGCCTGCTCCTCTTTGGACCGCTGGCATTCGGCGCGGTCGAACCCTGGTCGATCTTCCTGATGGAGGCTGGCTCCGCCGCCTTGTTTCTCTTGTGGATCGCTAAGCAGGTTCTGGAAGGCGAAATGAAGATCAGGTGGAATCCCCTGTTTCTTCCCATGGCAGTATTTGGCCTGCTCATCCTTTCGCAGCTCCTCTTCCGCGGGAGCGCCTATCCGCACGACACAGCATCTCTGGCGCTCCTTTATTTTTCCTATGCCATGCTGTGCTTCCTCGCCGGGCAAACCCTGCTTCGGAGCTCGCAGGCGCGCAGTCTCGCGGTTGTTTTTTCGCTGTACGGAGCAGCCCTGGCCAGTTTTTCGTTGATCCAGGGCATCTCCTCGAGCGGCAAGCTGTACTGGTGGCGTGTGCCCCGCAATGGAGGCTGGATCTACGGTCCTTACGTAAACCACAACCATTACGCCGGCCTGATGGAGATGCTGGTTCCCATTCCCCTGGTGTTGTCGCTGACAAGGCTGGCCTCCAGCAAAACCCGCGCCGCCGCTGCTGCCGTGGCCGCCGTAATGGTAGGCACCATTTTTCTTTCGGGATCGCGTGGTGGCATGCTCGCGATTGTCGCCGAACTTCTCATTCTGGCGGTCCTGCTCATCAAGCAGAAACGCGGCTTGCGCACCGCCATCGGTATCGGTGTATTTCTAGTAATTGTCGTGGGATTGCTCGCCTGGGTCGGCGGCGGCGAACTCAACAAGCGCCTCGCAACCGTTGGTCCAACACACTCCGAAATCTCCAGCGATATTCGCCACTACATCAACCACGATGGCCTTAAGATGTTCCTGAAGAGACCTGTGCTGGGCTGGGGTCTGGGAACTTTTCCCGTCGTGTATCCGCAATTCCGCACCTTCTACACCAATTTCTTCGTCAATCAAGCGCACAACGATTATCTGCAACTGCTTGTGGAAATGGGTTTGCTCGGATTTGGAACGATGCTCTGGTTTCTGCTGACGCTCTATAACCGGGCCATCAAGAAGATGGGGCACTGGACCAGCGAGATCAGCGGAGCAGTAACTCTAGCTTGTGTGCTCGGCCTGAGCGGCATCCTCGTCCACAGCGCGGTCGACTTCAACATGCAGATTCCCGCCAACGCCGCCTTGTTCTACGTGCTATGCACCATTGCAGCTTCAGAACCCTTCGCGCAACCCGGTCGCAAACGCCGCGTGGCGCGAAGTAAACCTCCCGAGGGAGTTCTGGCGGCGCCGCAGGACTTACAACAGCCCGCCACAAACTTCTGACTTCGCCCCCGAAAACATGGAGCCGCCCGGCATCGCCGGGCGGCTCGAACTGTTCCAGAACTGAATGGAAAAACGCCAGATCACTGGGGCCGGCTTACTGAGGTGTCGAAGGACTGACCGGATTAGTGCTCTGCAACAGCACCCAGGTGGTGACACCGCCAATCGCTGCTGCCCCCACGCCGATGGCGATGGGAGAGTTCAGGCCGCCGCCGCCGGCCGCCGGAATGGCGCCAGCCGCCCGCTTCCTGTCTTTCTTCTTGTCCTTGTTGTCGCCTTGGTCAGATTGCTCGTCCCGCGTAGTCTCCTGACCCTGAGCCAGAGTAACCGTACCGTTGTCATAGGTGATCGTCAGGTCTCCCTTATGGGCGGCGATTCGCACAGTTCCGTCAGTGTCCGTCACATTGAATTCAGTCCACGCATTGGAGACCGGCGCCACCCGTACATCGCCAGCGGTAGTGGCTACGCCCTTGGATGTGGAGACACTCACGCCCCCGTGTTCCACCTTCAATGAGACGCCTTCAAATTGCACCAGAGAATCACCCAGAACGGTGATGCTGGAGCCGGGCGCATGGATATTAGCCGCGGAGTCGGACCTGGTTTGCACCAGGTCACCGGCAAAAATCGCTGATGAGTTAGGGACATGGCTGCCGTTCAACCAGGCAGCGCCATTGGCGTAAAGCATAGCCGCACCGGAGTCGGCGGCAAACAGCGAAGCAGGCACGATCAAGAGAAGCACGCAACTTACCATCTTGCGGAAAGCAGACATGCCCATCCCACACTCCGTTGCGAACTAAGTTGGAGACCGTTAACGCATCGTAACCTCCAAGGTTCTTGGCAGTCAATCCCATTTGTGCTGTTGAGTACCTGCTTCTGTGGAAAACTTTCACGAATATACCGTTGACAAAGGGTACGGAGGCGGCGCATGCTTTAAGCCGTTCCCGATGTCGATTCCGAATCGTCAGCGGGAAATCACCCGCAAGGTGAACGATATGACAATTGGGATCGGCAATGCTTGCTCCTTTCGGTACGGCGACAGTCTTAGCAGCCGATACCCGTGTTGGCCGTGGGGACGGGCTTCAAACGCGAGGTCAAAAAATCGACTCCGTTGTTGGGAAGTCTGGCAGCTATGTTATCGCTCACGCCGCCAACGATGCCAACGCAACGCTCTCGCTTGTTCGGCGGATATTTAGTGCTCTAGAGAAGTCGGACTTCCAGTCATTCGATGAGGTTGAGCGCGTAGTTGAGCAGCGGATGACGCATTGGGCACGAGCTTTCGCTTATCAACTACCAGAAAGCGAGCTATTGTTTGGGGCTTCGCTGAAATCAATGACAGGGAAGGAAGGGGCCGTGCGACTTTACTTCTGTCAGCCACCAAATACCATCCTGCCAGTTGATAACCACGACCCGTACAAGGCGATTGGGAGTGGTTCAAGGACTATAGACCCTCTCTGGAACATGCTTTTCCAAACTTCAATTATGTCTGTGCCAATGGCGCTTAGCTGGATTGCTTATCTCATGTACCGAGCGAAGAAAGACGATACCGATTGCGGCGGTTGGACGAACGCCATTGTGCTTCGGGATGGGGCAGAACCGCAGTGGATTACGCCAACCGACATGGAACAGGCTGAGAAGTTTTCGCAGGGGCTTGAGTTTCTTTTGCGTGGAACGTGTTCGGCAATCATCGGCCAGACAGACGAATCAGCTAAAGACTTCTGCTCAAAGTTTGGCGACATGATTTTTTCAGTGGGAACAAGACTGCGAAATTTTAAGTTTCACACACTCTCAGGTATCGAGGTTATTTAGGCCGTTAGGTTCTCGAATGTAAGCGGGTCGGCAGTGACCATATGACGCAGGGTATCTATGAACAAATCGGAACGTTTGCGCCGATTGAAACGGAACGTCATCTCGTTCAAGTAGGCCGCGAGATGCTTGGGGCTGACTTTGTGCCAGCTTCCCACGATGCCGCGCTTGAACAGCGAGAATGCCGATTCGACCGTGTTTGTGGTGACCATGAAGCCATCCTCGTATCGGACGTACTCCTTTGCCCGATGATTGACGCTCTGCCTCTTTTCCTGATGGCTTCCGAGATTGTTGTGGTACAGGATGGATTCGTCGGTAACGATCACATCTACATCTTCGCTGACGTGCTCTTGCAGCGCCTTGCGAATTGCTTCTTTCGGTCGGTCTTTGCAGTGGATGAATTTCAGATCACCTTGGCGCTGGATGATGCCGATGACCATTGCCTTATTGTCTTTGTTTCCGCTCCCGACTCCCTGAGCGCGTCCGCCAATGTAGGTTTCGTCAATTTCAATCGTGCCGTCCATCATCGTGCGGACTTCGCTCATAGCAGCGCGGATTCTGTGGCAGAGATACCATGCCGTCTTGTAAGAGCCTCTGTCCTTGCCCCAAAGTGTCCGCTTGAGTTGCATTGCGCTCATGCCCTTCTTGGCCTCGCAAAGCAAGAGGACGGCGACAAACCAGATCGGCAGGGGCAGATGCGAGTCATGGAAGATCGTTCCGCTTGTGGCTGTGAACTGGTACTCGCAGCCAACGCACTCGTAACGTGCGTAATCTCTCAATCGAGAAACACGGGTGTCTTTGCATCGCGGACACATGACACCTTCGGGCCAGCGGAGACGTTCAAGCAATTCGCGGCAGCGGTCGTTAGTCGGATAGAGAGAGTTAACTTCAGGGAGTGTCATGACAGAGCCTCGTAAGCGGGTGGAGAAGTCTCCACTACAGCGAATGCCGACCCGAAAGCTGGTTGCGGGAATAAAAAAGGATTTGCGCCAGATGCTCCGTTCGGAACCAGTAGTGAAGCCGAAGAAAGGAAAGGAGTAACGGCGATCATGGGAACATAGTGCCATAACCGTTACCCTTTGTCAAGGGAATAATCATGAAAACTTTACAGACGCCAAAC
>PLKR01000271.1:0-4841 GCA_003140655.1 Acidobacteriaceae bacterium
GGAACATATCGCTGAATGTTCCAACTGGAACATTTCAAATTGCAGATTAATTCTTTTGTAAGTTGTTGATTCTTCGTGCGGACTTTTGGGCGGACCAATGGAATCAAAGGGTTAGGCTGTGGAAGGAATGTCTACTTTCGAGGGTATTCAATGCCTACCAAAGTAGACTTGACAGCCGCGGGTTGTACTTTATAAGGTACAGGTCCGCCGGCGCCTCAGGACCCTTTTGCCCGCAGGACGTCCTGAGGTTTATGGGCGAACAATAGGGGAACATCCCGTCTGTCCCCGAATTTCCTCGATGACTCGTGGGGATCGGACGTGAAAAAAGTCCTTTCGCCCTAATGCTTTCTGGGCCATAATGTCGCCCGTAGTTCGATCTAATTGTAATCGGGCCCCGCTGCGGATAATCAATACAAACTCACACAGGAGACCACATGGGCACGAGTGGCAAGAGTAAGTTCCACGAGTACCGAGACCCCAACGAACGCACCCCGGAGAAAAAGAAAAAAGGCACCAAAAAAGGAGAAGGCCCGCCGGCCGGGGGCTCCAGCGGTGGTAAGACTGGCGAACCGAGAAAAGGCAGTAACAAATGCGGGCAGCCAATTACCAACGTGGCGCTAGAGGAAGTCGCGCTTTGCCAGTACTTCGTAACACACCGTAGTGTACCCGCAATAGGAACAGCCGTCTCTGTAAGCGCGACGCTAGTACACGGACGTGTCGCTGTCATTACTGGCGCGGACGAGGTCGTCGGTTACCTTCCAGTCGAGTACAACTACGTCCGCCGGTGCATCGAAGAGGGATTCTCCTACGGCGGCGAAGTAGTCCTGAGCGCCTCAAGGCCGATACCGACAGTGCGAATCACACTCACGGCGCACCAATAGCATGAGTGACCCCGACCGAGTGTGTGTGATCGGCCAAGTTCTGCTGGACGTGATGCAAGGCCCCGATAGCGTAACGCGACTGGGAGGCATCATTCACACGGCCCGAACGTTGTGCGCGATCCAGTCCCCGTACTGCATCGGGTACTTTGCGCCCGAGTATCTTGACAAGGACATACAACGCTACTGCAAAGAATGGGGAGGAGCATCCGCCGTTAAGGTCGGCAACACCACGGGATCGCCGAATCTAATCATCGTTCCGAACCCGAAAGAGACCAGCAGCAAACAATACGAGCTGATCGACTACGAAAAGCAGAGAATCGATTACGACGGCACAAGCCTGCGGCGAGTTCTGGCGGACAGCAACATCTCCGACATCATTATTCTCCCCGACCGGTTTCCGCTCCGAGAAACATTGGTCGCCTGCGGCGAAACGAAGGCGCGGGTATACGCGGATATCAATTTCGGTCCCGACGACCTCTCCGAACTGGAGGCACTGGGACGCAAATTCGAAACGATAATTATCTCGACTTCCGGAATGCAATTCAGCAGAAGGTACGAGGGCTCTGCCGATGTGCTTTGCAGGAAATTGTTTCCGTACTGCGAGACCGTACTGCTAAAGGAAAACCGGGGCGGTGCCCGCTTGTTCGGCCCGCGAACCCCTAACAGCGTTATCACCGTACCGGCACAGGTGCGCCCAATACTCCACTCCGTGGGCGTGGGTGACTGCTTCAACGCAGTTTTCGCCGTTGGAAGGCGGCAATTCGGAGATCGGCCAGCGCTCAACTACGCATCCAGCATCGCTGCGGAATACGCTTCTTTCATCCATCCTGAAGAGATACAGCAAGCTGTCGCGTCTGTGCTCAGCATCCCTCCGACAGAGATGGCGGAGCTCTCAGGAGTAAGCCTGCCCTGGGAAAAAAGACCAGCGATCAACATCTATATCGCTGCGCCGGATTTAGACTGGGTCGATCGCGGGCCGATTGAGGAAGTCAAAGAAGCGCTTGAATACCACAACTTCACACCTAGATTCCCTGTTCGGGAAAACGGCCAGATGAGAACGGAAGACCCGCCAGAACTAAAGTCTCAAATTGCATGGGCCGACCTAACCATGCTCGACGACTGCAAACTGCTCCTTGCCGTCTTGCTATACGACGACCCGGGAACGCTAATTGAGATCGGCCTGGCCCTCGAACGCCAGATGCCGGTCTTGGTGTATGACCCATATGGCCGCGCGACGAACCTTATGCTGACGCAACTGCCTAGCGTTGTGTCTGCGGATCTCGATGTGATCATCGCAGGCGTATTCACGAACGCGTGGAGAGCGTTAAATGCGTAAGACAACCGTGGAGAGCGCCGTCCTGCTAGCGTCCGGGGGGCTCGACTCGACGACCCTTGCTTACTGGCTAGCAGAGAAGAACCTCCCGTTCAGCCCCCTATTTATCGATTACGGACAGCACTGCAGACAAACCGAGTTGGAAACCTTGAAGCGGGTGCTGCCGACAAACGTCCGATCGCAGGTAGAGATAGTCCGGATTGGAGACATCTACAAAGGCTGTCGCTCGCGCTTAATCGCTGCCCCAGATCTCTGGTCTGACGACGTAACGGGTGACGACCTGTACCTCCCATATCGAAATCTACTAATGCTCAGCGTGGGCGCCGCTTTCGCTCAAGCCCGCGGCCACGCGCGTTTGTACTCGGCCTTCATCAACAGCAACCATGCAAAAGAGATCGATTGCTCGGCAGAGTTCTTCAAGCGACTGGGGGCCATGCTCTCCGACTACGGCACGGTTCGCATAGAGATGCCCTTCCGTAACCTGAGCAAGGCCGAAGTTGCCGCCATTGGCCTCAGACTCGGAGCGCCAATTGCTGAGACGTACTCGTGCCAAGCGGCGACAACCGTTCCATGTGGGGCGTGCCCAAATTGCGTTGACCGAGCAAAGGCATTACTTGCCATACAAGAAGGGAACCTTAAGGCGGCGACCCATGTACAGCGACAGCGCAAATAGGTTAGCGGATTTTATCTGTTCGTTGCCGGATCTCAACCGCCAGCCCACCGAGAGATGCACCTATGGCCACATGGGCGCAACTCTAACAGACGCGATCCTGCAGCCCGGACTCAACTATCGCACAGTCGTTTACCCTCGTGTCCGAAGCGTCATCGCACGGTTCCCCGACGCGACGTCCACAACCGCATTCTGGGCTGTCCTTGAGAGTCACACGCCAGCAAACGTCCTGAACTGGTCGCACCCGGAGAAATTGCGCCGACTTCTAGAAGTCGCCAGCCTCCTCCTCGACCGCCGCGTCCAGACGGAGGCCGATCTCCGCTGCTGGATACTAGCGCCGGGGCACGCCAAGTTCCTATTGTCCATCAAGGGAGTCGGCCCGAAGACGCTGGACTACGTGAAGCTTCTGACGGGCATACCGACAGTGGCGATCGACCGACACATCCGAAAGTTCGTTGCTATGGCGGGGCTCGAAATCGACGATTACGAAGAAATTAAGTGCGTGGTTCTGGAATCGGCGGAAATACTTGAACTTGAGCCAAGCGCGCTCGATCACAGTATTTGGCATTACCTCTCGCGATGAGGCCAGCGTGTAGTGCGATGGATATCAGGAGATACAGTATGGCCAGGGGGCGTCGCTTCGCTCCTTGGACAGCCGAGGCGGCTGTCGCTACATGAGTTGTGGCGCTGCTGGCGGACAGCAGGTTCCCTTCGGCTCCGCTCAGGGCAGGCTCTCGCGCGCCTTCGCGCGCTCGGAATGACAAGGCCATGAGATAGTGGCGACTGTAAATGTGGTCAGCTAATACCACATTTGGGGTATTTGCAGTGCCATTGCTGCCGGCAGCCCTGCTGCTGCCGGCAAGTTGCATGGGTCCTTCGGCCCGCAAAGAGCGCGGGCCTCAGGATGACAAAGTCAGGGTATGGAACGGGCCCACACGGGCGCGGGCCGACGCCGGGGCGTCGCTTCGCTCCTTGGACAGCCGAGGCGTCCCTCTACATGAGCAATTTCTGGTGCTTCAAAGATTTCAAATCTATCTGCAATTTGTTCAGCCGCTCCGCTAACTGCTAGAGTGACAATCGGCTAGTCATGAATTCCAGAATTCTTGTCAGTGGGGTGTCGGGGCCGATTGGGACGGCTCTTCTTCCTTCCCTTCGAACTAGTGGATGGTCCGTAGTGCGGCTGGTGCGGGGCACGGCTGCGGGCGGCGGGCAGATCGCGTGGGATCCGGCGGTGCCGCTTGCGCCCGAAGCGGTGTCGGGATTTGACGCCGTGATTCACCTTGCCGGCGAAAGTATTTTCGGACGATGGAGCGCGGCCAAGAAGCGGAAGATTCACGACAGCCGCGTGGCCGGGACGTTGAATCTGGCATCAGCTCTGGCGCGGGCGGAAGAGAAGCCGAGGGTTTTTGTTTGCGCGTCTGCGATCGGCTACTACGGCAACCGCGGCGATGAAGTGTTGCGAGAGGGAAGTGCGCCGGGCAGAGGATTTCTGGCTGAGGTTTGCCAGGAGTGGGAGGAAGCGACCACGCCCGCCGTGCAAGCCGACATTCGCACCGCACACATCCGGACAGGGATCGTGCTGAGCCCAAGGGGCGGCGCGCTGGGAGCTATGCTGCTGCCGTTCAAGCTGGGTCTGGGCGGCCGAACCGGAGACGGGCGGCAATGGATGAGCTGGATTGATGTGCAGGATATGGTGGGCGCGATCCTCCACATTTTGAAGAACGACCTGCTGCAGGGCCCGGTGAACATGGTTGCGCCCAAGCCGGTAAGGAACGCGGAGTTTGCGCGGACGCTGGCCAGCGTGTTGTCGCGTCCGGCGATTTTTCCTATGCCTGCGTTCGCGGTGAAGGCCGTCTTCGGGGAGATGGGCGAAGAACTGCTGCTGGGCAGCCAGAAGGTGGAACCTGGGAAGCTGATCTCGAGCGGGTATCCGTTTCGGTATCGGGAGTTGAGGGAG
>PLKR01000271.1:4882-5392 GCA_003140655.1 Acidobacteriaceae bacterium
TCTTCCTGCAGCTTTTGCAGAAGCTGGGCGCGCTGTTCGGTGCTCAACTCACGCTGCAATTCTTCGAGTGCCAGGGCCACGATGTGGTAATGGTGCGCTCCGGCAAACTTGGGATCGGTGGTGATGTTGAGCCACAGCTTGTGCATGAGTTCGACATCCTGCGGGCGGAGGCTGGGCGTGTGCGGGCCAATGGTGTACTCGCGAACGGTTCCGTCGGGAGCGCAGACTTCCAGGCACAAGCGCGGACGGGGCTCGGGCATGCGCTCCCAGGCGTCGCCGGTGAGCTTGGCCTGCTCGTCGGCGGTGAGTTTGTTCGAGAGGCCNNACCACCAGCAGAGAAATCGGCTTCCCCTCTTTTTCGGCGACAGCTACGGCGGCGGTGAAGAGTTCCTGCTCGTAGTGGTCGAAAACCTGGCTGGCTTCCATGACCGCGCTGCCGCTGAAACTGTGCTCGCGGTGGTACATGCGCGCGCTCATTACCACCACATCCTGCTTCGTCGTATCGGTGTG
>PLKR01000271.1:5397-8272 GCA_003140655.1 Acidobacteriaceae bacterium
GCGCCGCTGCCCAGTTCCTGGTTGCCATAGACGCGGAATTGGTCAAGCTGTTCCGGCTTTCCGTGGCGCTCTTTGGCAACGTGGCGCTCGGAGAGCGAGAAGATGGTGAAGAACACGGCGCTGAAGATTACTCCGGCGATGGTGGCTTCGTACTTGGTGAATAAATTCACCACAGCGGTGGTCAACAGCACGGCGGAAATGAGAATCAACCCCAGCGGAAATTCGGTTTTGCCGAAGTGCAGGTTGCCAGGCACTTTCCATGCCCGGTTTCCAGGCTCGGTGAAGCGCAGAACGAGCACGGCGATGGACTTCATGGCGAAGCTCCAGATCACGCCGAAAGCGTAGAGCGCGGCCAGCACGTAAACGTTGCCCAGGCTGAGGAAGATGGTGAGCAGCTGCATGCCCACGATCAAGTTGATGATGCGGTAGCTGGTGCCGTAGCGATCGTGCGGCTTCTGGAACCAACTGGTGAGCACGCCGTCTTCCGCCACGCGATTCAGAACGCCATTGGCTCCCACGATGGAAGTATTCTGCGCGCCCGCCAGGATGAGCACGCCCACCAGGACCACGAAGCCGTGAAAGAGCAGCTTCAGACTCTCGGGTCCGGCCAAGAACATGGCGATGCCGCCGATGAGATTGGCAAAGTAGTCGGGGCGAACCTTGTCGGGGATGATCATCACGGCGAAGAACGAGACCAGGGAGGTAAACAGCAGGCTGTAGATGAAGATCACCAGCCCGGTTTTCTCCAGGTTCTTCAGCTTGGGATGTTCGATCTCGCGGTTAACCTGCGCCAAAGTTTCTTCGCCGCTCATGGCGAGCACGGAGTGCCCGAATCCGACGAAAAGGATGATCCAGGTGATGTGGCCGAACCAGGTTCCGTTGAGCCAGCCCAGCGATTCCTTGTTCAGCGGGATTACGCCTGCGTGCAGCGGGTTCGGCGGCAATTGAATGGGAGCCCGCAAAACCGTGATGGTGCACCAGATCAGCAGAATCACCACCATCACCGTGGTGATCGCCATGATTTGCAGCGCCTTCTGGCTGGACTCGTGCATGCCCTGAGTATTCTTCCACCAGAAGTAGAGCACCACGATCACGGCCAATCCTGCGGCGAAGTGGTCGTCCGAAAAGTGAAGCGGGCGGTGCAGGTACACGCCCATGTCCTTGATGAACCCTGCCAGGTATTGGCCCGCCGAGACAGCGCTGATGGGGCCGGTCAGCACGTAGTCGAAAAGCAGGGCCGAGACGGAAAACTTGGCCAGAGTNNTAGGCGGACGATGCAAGATCGGAGAGGACGATGGCGGAGGCCCGCCAGAAGGAGATGAAGGTCAACATCACCGTGGTGGCGACGAAGACCTTTATGGCCGGTTTGGAACCTGCGGAGGTGGCCATTCTTAAAATAAATACGCGAACCGCGAATTCGACACAAACCTTGAAGATAGCACAGGGCGGCCCTGGGGCAATCCCATCCCAAGCTAATCGTTCGCGGCTGCGGGCTTAGGCATCTTCGGCGTGGGCTTCCTGGGAGCGAGGTAGGTATGTGTTATGCGGTCATGCCAGCAAAGCGAGTCTTCGTCGAGGAATACCCAGGCGTATCCCATACCGAGAGAAACGGCCGAGAGAAATGAAGCGAGAACGCGCCAGCGGCGCAGCGGGCGGCCCGCGGGACTCCCATTGAAGCGCGCCAATTCGAGCCGCGCCAGGAGCAATCCGGGCGTAGTGCCNNGCGATGATCACATCGTCGATGGCGGCAGAGAAAATGCGCCGCCCCAGGGGCGCACTCTGCAGCGGGATATCAATACCCGGACGTTTCTCCATATCCGGCTGCTGAGCAGGCTCAATCGTGATTCCGCCAAGAGCCGGCGGCGGCGGGACCACTTCCGGCGCTTCCAGGATGCGAGGACGGTCCGTTACCGGCTCGGCCAATTGGTCGAGCGGAGCCGCCGGAGGCGTCCAGGAGCGCGGGAACTCAATGATCTTTGCTGTGGTTGGCGCTGTGGTTGGCGCTATGGNNCGGAGTCGTAGGCCGAGGCGATTCGGCAGGCAAGGCCGACGGCGTGGGTGCTGGAATTTCAACCGCATAAGCGGCGCTGTCGGCGAATCCATCCAAGGCCAGAGCTTGGTTCGAAACTGTCGTTATTCTCTGCTGAAAAGCCGGGGACTCGACGGGAATGCCACTTGCGGTGCGATGATGATCCTCCTCGTCGAAGCGTAGACGCAGCGACGGATAGCGGGGCGGGCGTGGCTTGCGCCGGGCCTGATAACGATTCAGCCGGGCGGCGACTTCCTGGCGCCAGGGAGTGGAATCTTCAGGAGGCGCAGGCTGGTTGCTGTCGTCATTGTTAGGCGTAGAGTCTTCAGCCGACGAAAGGCGGCTCAGTGCCTCCGCTCCCGGCGCCTCCGGTTCGGCAGTTGGCGTGGCATCGGCTGGGCGGGGGGCGGGGTCGGATAGCCAGCGCGGCGGAGCGGCGGAATGCGCGTCGGAGGAGCAGCGGCAGATGTCACCACAAAGCGGACAAGGCATGAATCACGATCTTACGAGAATGCCAGAGCTCAGGGCCGGCCGGATAACCACGCCGGATAACCATTTTCGGATAACCGCCAAGACGCCATCGGAATCCAAGTCTTCGGGCGGCTTTGCCTCCCGAGGCTCAGCCGTGCTAAGTTCACACGACTGCTGCCGGTGTGAGCTTCCGAGCGCTGCTTGCATGCGCTTTGGATGGCTTCGTTCCGACGATCTGGTTCCGGCGATCTTGTTCCGATGACTCTTCGCAACAGATTCCTTATCACGGCGGCGGTGCTTTGTCACCTTCTTCTCGTCCCGCCATTAGTAACCAGCCAGTTGCCGCCTGTGAACGCCGCCGCGCCGCTGGAAAAG
>PLKR01000271.1:8293-16166 GCA_003140655.1 Acidobacteriaceae bacterium
ACCAAAGAGGTGACCGCAACCGGACACTTCGCGCTCGACGGCGGCCCCAATGACGACCACATTCGCGCCTCGCACGGAACGTACAACCTGGATCTGGAAACGGGACGCTTCTACGATGTGACCGGGACGACCGGGCTGCGCTTTCGCGGCAACCAGGTGATCTTGACTTCCACCGCTCCCTTCGCGTTTAGCGGCAGAATTGTCGATAAAACCAGTCCCGATCAGTACCTGGTCTACGACGGCACAATCACCACCTGCGAATTGCCTCATCCCAAATGGGAATTCGACGCGCGCAAGGTGAGTGTGGACGTGGGCGGCAATGCCAAGATCTACCGCAGCAATTTTTTGCTGCATGGCATTCCTATTCTCTATTTTCCGTTCGCGACCCACCCGGTTGAGAAGGAGTCGCGGCAGTCCGGGTTTCTGATGCCCTCAGTGGCTCGGTCTTCGACCAAGGGCAACGTGGTGGGCGACGCCTACTACTGGGCCATCAACCGCATGATGGACGCCACCTTGGGCGCCGAGTACTTCTCCTTGCGGGGCTGGTCGCAGAGGGGAGAGTTTCGGGCCCGGCCCAGCGAAACCTCCTACGTAGACCTGAACTATTTCGGCGTGATTGACCGGGGTATCGGCTCGCCTCCACTCAAAGAAGGCGGAGAGAATGTGCGTCTGAATTCAGTCGGAACCATCGATGGTTTCCGCGCCGTGGCCAACATCGACTACTTGAGTTCGTTTCTCTTCCGGCTGGCCTTCAACGAGGTTTTCAGCCAGGCGGTGTATTCGGAAGTGAAATCGCAGGCTTTTCTCTCGAAGTCCGCCGGCGGTTTCAACGTGAATGGATTTTTGGAACGCTACCAGAACTTCCTGAGCACGACTCCGGGGCAAGTGATTACGATTTCGCACGCCCCCAGCTTTGATTCCTCCAGCGTGGACCAACGGTTGGGGCGCACGCCGCTTTACTGGTCGTTCGATGCGTCCGGGGCCGGTTTGTCACGTAGCGAGCCCGAGCAGTGTTCGACCTCAACCGTGTTTCAGTTTTGCACGCCGCCTTTTCGGACGGGGAATCTGCTCGGGCGATTCGACCTGAACCCAGGGATTTTCTTGCCATTGTTATTCCGAGGATGGTCTTTGCGTCCCGCGCTGACATTGCATGAAACCTATTACACAGAAAGGCTGGTTGGAGAAAGCCGAGAAAATCCCGGGCAGGCAGTCAGCGATGCCATTAACCGCCAAGCCCTGGAGACGGCTGTGGAACTGCGGCCACCCGCACTGGAGCGCGTCTTCGACAAAGAATTCCTCGGGCAAAAGTGGAAGCACGTCATTGAGCCGCGCGCGGTATACCGCTTTGTGACTGGGGTGAACAACTTCGCAAATGTTCTGAAGTTCGATGAGCGCGACATTCTTACCGATACCCATGAGGTTGAGTATGGCTTCGTGACGCGCCTCTACGCCAAGCGCGCTTCGGAGAAGCCGGAAGATTGCGATGTCATCATGAAGGCTCTCATGGTAGGCGGCCCTGCGCCGGAATCGATCATCCCCTGGCAGCATCCCAGCTCCAGAACGCTGGCAAACGCCCCCTGCCAGGCTGGGCCGCAAGTTCGCGAGGTCGTGACCTGGGAACTGACCCAGAAATACTTTCTTGATCCCACATTCGGCGGAGCGCTGATTTCCGGCCAGCGCAACGTGTTCACCACTACTGCCGACCTCACCGGGATTGCGTTTCTCAACGAACCGCGCCATCTTTCGCCTATTGTTTCGCGGCTGCGGGTTGAGACCAGCGCACGCACGGACGCGGAGTGGGACCTGGATTACGACTTTCAAGGCAATCGCGTCAACGCCAGCACGCTACTCGCCAACTACCACTTCGGTCAGGTGACCATTGGCGGCGGCGACGCTATCTTGCAGATCCCCGGGCAGTCAGCTTTGTTTTCAGGTTCGGCCGAGACTTCCCACTTCAACCAATTTCGTGCGGCTCTGGGATATGGACGCCCCGTCAAGCGCGGCTTCAGTGCTGCCGGCAGTGTTGGCTTTGATGCGGATAACGGGTCGTTGCAGTTCGTCAGCGCACAGACCACATACAACTGGGATTGCTGTGGCGTGACCATGGAATACCGCAGCTACACGGTTGCCAACGTGCGCACCGAAAACCTGTTCCGCTTTACCTTCACTCTGGCCAACATCGGCGGTTTCGGCAGTATGCGGCCGCAGGAGCGGCTGTACTGAAAGCAGTGGTCAGTGGCTAGTGGCCAGTAAGAGCGAAGACGAGTGGCCTTTCTGGCCACTGCCCACTTTTCAGATGGGGACGCGAGCCAAGGGCACGATGAACTGGATGCCGGGGACGTGCTTGCCCTGCAAACGTGCGTCATTGGTGACGAACAGATCGGCGGCCGCGCTGGCTGCGGAAGCAAGCTGGATTACGTCGGGCGCTTTCAACAAACGATCGCGCCGGATCGCGGCGTAGATCCTCGCCACCTTGGCATCCAGCGGAATTAGCAACGCAGCACTCGAAATTGCCTCTTCATATTTCCTGCAAAGTTCGGCGTTTCCGGCATCCGTTGGCTTAACGAGAATCTCAGCCAGCGTAAGAGTCGACGTCAGAAGTTGATCNNCCCACAGGTAGATGAAGAGGTTGGTATCCCAGAAGATGCGGCTCATTCCCAGCCCTCCCGAAGCCTGCGCACGTACTCGTCGGCGTGCTCATCGGCCCAGAGTTTCTTCCCCGAACCCCGCAGGGCCAACAGGGGGTCATTCTTGATTCTGTCTTTCTCATTGTCCCGAGCCCACTCTCGATACCAGTCCAGCAAGGCTGCGTATTCAGAGGGAATGTCTTCTGTGGCTGGGACTATCTTGGCGCCTTGCCGAGCAGTATCGTAATTGTCTCCGCTGCGAAACAGTCGGCGGCGGCCCGGAGCGGTTTCGTAGAGCATCCGATAACGGCCGGGCTTTGGCGGACGGTTCGCCACGCAATGCTGGACGACATGAACGTAAACTCCGGGACGAAGAGGATGCTTGCCTGCTTCTTCCGTGGCACGCTGCATAATCTCCTCGATCGCGAAATCAGCCGCGTCCGGATGTTCTCGATGAAGAAGCGCGGTAGCAATCCAGACCTCATCAGCGACCTTGATTCCTATTCCTGACGCGACTGTCATATTTATCCTCTTGATGTCATAACTTCTTAAGACTATTATACATAGTCATAATGTAATTACAATACATACATGTTTCAAGTTGCATACTTCGCAGGACCGGGTCAGCCCGCAGAGTCGCGGCCCTGCTAACATGGTGAACGAATGTCAGCTGTGGATGCGGTTACCGAAGCGAAACGCTCATCTCTAGAGGCCCACCTGCGCAAACCTGGTCGTCTCCTCGTCGCCTACTCCGGCGGTGTGGATTCCGCTTATCTAGCGTGGGCTGCCCATCAGGCGCTGGGAGCCAATATGCTGGCGNNCCGGAGTATGTGCGCAACGATGCGCAGCGCTGCTTCTTTTGCAAAGATGAACTCTTCAGTCTGATGGAAGAACTGCGGTTGGCGCGCGGCTTCGATGCCATCGCGTACGGAGTCAACCTGGACGACCAGGACGACTTCCGCCCCGGCCAAAAGGCGGCGAGCGCACACCATATTGTGGCGCCCCTGCTCGATGCGGGGCTTACCAAAGAGGAAATCCGCGCACTGGCGCGGGCTGCCGGCCTGCGCATCTGGGATAAGCCCGCGTCCGCGTGCCTTTCGTCCCGCATCGAATATGGCCGTCCCGTTACGCGAGAGGCGCTCGACGCGGTGGAAAAGGGAGAAGACGCTCTGCGCGCGCTGGGCTTCCGGCAATTTAGGGTGCGGCACCACGGGGAGATCGTCCGCATTGAAATCTCTCGCGAGGAGTTTCAGCGGGCGCTCGATCCCGCCATGGCGGCGGAGTTCACCAGCATATTCAAAGCGCTAGGCTTTAAGTTTGTGACCCTCGATCTCGAAGGCTTCCGTTCCGGCTCGATGAACGCTTTGCTGCCCGCGGAGGAGTTGTTCCGCCGGGCGGGTTGAAGAAAGGCCGGCAAGAAGGACGGGCGTTCTCACCGCGCGAAAATTTCCCATTCCCCAGCGGTTCCCGGCGATGACATGCCCGGCGTCCCGCCCCGCGCTATGAGATAATCAAGGTTCAACCTGTAATGTTGAGGCGGTTTTTGGTGACTCTAATTCGACGCTCTTTTCTTCTACTGGTTGTGGTTTGCTTGGGCTGTATAGCCCAGTCTGCTTCGCCCGACTTAACCAGGAAGATCGAGCGCCAGGTCCGTTCCTACTACAAGCTGCCTCCGGAGGTCCTTGTTACTGTGGGGATGCCTTCGCCCAGTCCGGACTTTCCCAACTACGACTCGGTTGTGGTGACGGTGGATAGCGCGGGAAAGAAGCAGGACCTCACCTTTCTGGTTTCTAAAGACCATTCTTCTATGATGCGGCTGACCAAGTTTGACTTGACCAAGGATCCGCTCGCTGAGACGATGAGCAAGATCGATGTCGGCGGGCGGCCCACCCGCGGAGCGAAGGCATCCAAGGTTGTGGTGGTGAATTTCGACGATTTAGAGTGCCCGTTCTGTTCGCGCATGCACCAGACGCTGTTTCCTGAAATTCTAAAGGAGTACGGCGACCGGGTTACTTTCATTTACAAGGATTACCCGCTGGTGGAAATTCATCCCTGGGCGACGCACGCCGCCGTGGACGCCAATTGTCTGGGGGCGCAGAGCGGCGATGCCTATTGGGATTTCGCGGATTACATTCATGCCAACCAGCACGAGGTGAACAGCGAAAAAACGTCTGGGGCGCGGCTGGAAGCGCTCGACCGGCTCACCCTGCTGCAGGGCCAGAAACACAATCTTGACGTCGTGAAATTGCAGTCCTGCATCAAAGCGCAAGACGAGAGTGCGGTGAAGGCATCCATGAAAGAGGCGGATGGGATCGGGGTGGAAGCCACGCCCACGTTGTTCATCAACGGAGAAAAGGTGGACGGCGCGGTGCCGATCAGCCAGGTGCGCGCCGCGCTGGATCGCGCCTTGAAAGATGCCAATCTGCCCGTGCCTGAGCACACGGCGGCCGCGGCCGCGGCACCGGCTTCCAAGTGAGCGCGGCGAATCGGGAGATGGTGGTTGAAGCTGTCGACGTTCCAGATGCTCCACGGACCATCGGTGTGAGGGAGAAACTCGTTTGAAAAGAAACGCGGAATTTGCCCGGCTTGCGGTACTGTTGGCTGCTGCCATTCTGCTGGCAGCGCTGCTGGGCTGCAAGTCACAAGTAAGCGGCGACGTGATGGCCACAGTCGATGGCCGCAAGATCTTCCGTTCCGACGTCGACAAGTACTACGACAATCAGGTGGCCAGCGCCCAGCAAGCCCCCACCGGGGAACAGGCTACCATTCTCCGCCTGAACATTCTTCGCCAACTGATCGACGACGAAATGGTAATGCGCCGAGCCGAAAAGCTCGGCCTGCTCGCCACCGAGGAGGAAGTAGACCGAAAACTCAACGAGATCAAGTCCCCGTACACGCAGCAGGAGTTTGATAAGAGACTGCAGGAAAAAAAGATTAGCCTGGAAGATTTCAAGCGCGACATCCGCCGCTCGATCACGGTGGACAAGGTGATGAACAAGGAAGTGTCTTCCAAGATCACGGTGACCGACCAGGACATTAACGACTACTTCGCCGCGCACAAGTCGGAATTCAATCTGATTGAACCGCAGTACCACCTGGCGCAGATTTTCGTGACACCCGCTCCGAATCCGCAAGTGCACAACCAGAACAACAAGGCGCAGAACGAGGCCGACGCCCGCAAGAAGATCCAGATGATCAACAACCGGCTGGACAGCGGTGACGACTTCGCAACTCTGGCGATGAATTATTCCGAGGATCCGGAGACCTCCGGCAACGGCGGAGACCTGGGAACGCTTCCCGAGTCTTCGCTGCGTAACACCGATCCGGGCACGCGCGACGCGGTGATCAAACTGAAGCCGGGGCAGTACAGCACGATCGTCACCCTGGCCAACCCCGCGAACAAGCAGGTGATGGGATTCCGCATCGTGAAGCTGGTGTCGAAGGAGCCCGCGGGACAGCGCGACTTGTCCGATCCGCGCGTGCAGCAAGCGATCCGGTCGCAGCTCCACGACCGGCGCGAACAGCTGCTGAAGGCGGCTTACTACGAAGTGCTGCGCGACTCGGCCAAGGTGGAGAACTACTTCGCCAAAAAGGTGCTCGATAGTAACGGGCTGACGAAGTAGGCGGTTCAGACTCTTACACGCCGCTGCCTGTCGACGCGATCACTCGACAATCGCCAGAACATCACCCGCGTTCACGGTCGCACCTTCACTGACTAGAATCTTCTGGATCGTCCCTTTCTTCGGCGATTTGATTTCATTCTGCATCTTCATGGCTTCGACTACGGCAACGCCTGCGCCCGGCTCTACCTCGTCTCCTTCGCGAACTAGCAGGCGCACGACCTTGCCGGGCATTGGGGCGGTGATCTTCTTGGGGCCGTGGTCGTCTCCGGCGCGCGCGCGGCCCCGCAGAGAGCGGGGGTCGCGGACTTCAGCGGTGAAGCGTGTGGTCTCCACCCACAAATGCAACTCGTTCGCCACCCGCTCGGACTTAATTTCATACGCCATGTTTCCGATGCGAAGCGAGAGTACATCGGGGCGGGCGAGAACGGCATCGACCTCCAGGTCCCGGCCATCGAGACGGCAGGACCAGCGTCCGTCAGAGCGGTTGAGATCAAGCCGGTAATTCTTGCCGTCGATGGTTACGTCGTAAAGCATGAGGAAAACCAGTTGCCAGTAGCCAGTTGCCAGTTGAATCAAATACTCAACGGAGAGCCTCGCTGCGGCTGGCATTTTTCCAGTTGGAAGCAGCCTTGCCGGTGGCCCGCGAGCCGCCCTCGGCCGTGCGCTCACCTGTCGCGGCCGCGGTTGAGCCGAGTGTGGCGAACATACCGGCAGCAATGGCCGCTACTTCCGCTGCCCTTGCATCTACGCGTTCGTCCTCGGTCCGCTTCAACATGCGGTCGAGGAATCCAGTATCGAGCTTCGCGGCACGAAAATCAGCATCCCGCAAGATTCGCCGGAACAACGAAATATTCGTTTTGATTCCGCCCACAAAGTATTCGCTGAGGGCTCGCGTCAGCCGCGCGATGGCCTGCTCGCGGTCCGTGCCGTAGCCGATCAGCTTGGCCAGCAGCGGATCGTAATCAATGGGCACGCTCCACCCCTCGTACATGCCGTCGTCGAGCCGGATTCCCGGCCCTGAAGGCTGCAGCAGCAGGCTGATCTTGCCGGGACTGGGAAAGTAGTTGTTATCAGGGTCTTCCGCGTAGATGCGGCATTCGACGGCATGCCCGCGGATGTTCACATTGTCTTGCTTGAAGGGCAACTTTTCGCCCGCCGCGATGCGAATCTGCAGATGAACCAGGTCGAGGCCGGTGATCAGTTCCGTCACGGGATGCTCCACCTGCAAGCGCGTGTTCATCTCCAGGAAATAAAAGTTCTTCTGCTCATCGACCAGGAACTCGACCGTGCCGGCGTTGGTGTAGGCCGCGGCCTGCGCGACGCGGACTGCAACCTCGCCCATCCTGCGCCTCATGTCGGCGTCGACGATCGGCGAAGGGGCTTCTTCAAGCACCTTTTGATGGCGGCGCTGCAGTGAGCATTCGCGCTCGCCGAGGTAGACGGTGTTGCCATGCTCGTCGGCGAGCACCTGCATCTCGATGTGCCGCGGATTGACGATAGCCTTCTCGATGTAAACTTCGCTGTCGCCGAAAGCGCGTTCCGCCTCGCTGCGGGCTGCTTCAAGAGAAGACTTGAGTTGATCGGGAGCGTGCACCAGCCGCATGCCTTTGCCGCCGCCGCCCG
>PLKR01000262.1 GCA_003140655.1 Acidobacteriaceae bacterium
CAGGTTCCGAAGTCGCGTTGAAGATCGGCCACTGCAGTTTCGAGCGCTGCTGTCCTGGTTACACCTTTCGTGAGATCGTCGGGTTCAACGGTGGGATAGGGCGGTTCGTAAGCTTGCCGGTGAGCCTCCAGATGCCATTGGCTGAACAGGGTCATGGCCACCGAGCTTTTCGTACTTAAGTGATCCCAGTTTCTCAATTCGTTCAGTGGCGCTGCCAGGCTGGCGGCGCGCGATGGGTCTGACCGTTGCAGAGCTTCCCAATCGGAGATAAGAAGCGGCATTTCGAGATCGGCAGAGCGGGTCCTTGTGTCGAACGCGGCTCGGCTCCATTCGTCGAAGGTGAAAGTAGCTTTTCCACGCAGCAGGTCTTGAGACCGCCGTGAGCGACTCGAGTCCGTATCTCCGGCACCGACCATGTACGCCGGATAGTTTGCCTGGACGGGGTTATCGCCCGCGGTCACGAGAAAGGGAGAAGAGTTGCAGCTTTCGAGAAATCCGCTTCGCGGATTGGACACCTGCGGAAGCTCATCCAGCGAAGCATAGCCTTGCCACTCCGTCTCAGGGTTGCTGCCGTCGACAGGCTTTGTCCAGTCGAATTTTGTGGAACGGCGAGCGATGGCTTCGTTATAGACGAAGAAAATGTTTCCCTCGCGGTCCGCATAAATCGTGTTCAAGAAAGGAAGCGCAAGGCGTGCCATAGCCTTCTTGAACTCCAAAAATGATCGTGCCTTGCCCATCGCATACATCTGATCGAGCATGCCGCCGTCTTCGAATTTCGCGAGCTTCACCGCTAAAGGCTTGCCGTTTCTTATGGCGACGATTGGACCATGATGCGTTTTGTGGAGGATCAACTTCCGAGTGGAGAACCCAGAGGAGGTTTTGATTCTTATTTCGTCGGTCCATTCGATTGCAGTGCGGTGGCCCTTGCCGTAGCGGTACGCCAACGGGTCGGCTGGGTCATCGAAGACCTCCTCATAGGTGCTCGCAATGTTGGGAACATTATTCGTATGGCTCCAGCCCAAGTACTGGTTGTGGCCGAGGTGAGGAAATGGCCAGCCAAAAAACGCGGCTCCTGACAGATCCCACCCCTCTTCACTGTGAAGATGTCCTTCATAGAACTGGCTGAGGCCGAGGAAAGGATCATGAGGATTAATAAAGAGCGTGGCATGGCCCGATACGCTTTTTACGGGGCCGATTGCCCACACGTTCGATTCTTTGCCCACTCCCATACTGGGCGGCGTCAGCAGAAACTCCTTCTGGTCAATGTCCGTGAGGTCGTAAAACACATCCGAATAGCGCTTGATTCGAATCAGCGCCAGCACATACCAAGGCTCAAAATGTGTGAGGAGTCTTGGCTTAACTCCAAGATTCCGCGCCAGGTAATAGTTAAGTCCGTCGGCGACGGCATCGCACAGTTCACGCATGCGTGGGCTGGCTCGTTCGTACTCGGCAATCGACAGCCGGGGAATCTCCAGCAGTTTGACTAAGAAATCGTCGCCCAGACTATTCCCTCCATAGGTTCCAGCAGTACTCTCTCCATAGATCTCGGAGGCGCGGCCCAAAGCACGAATGTAGTTTTCTTCAATCTGGGGGAAATTATCTTCGGCCTGAGCATAAACGAAGCCGAACACCGCGCTGGCATCGGTGGGCCCGTAGACGTGCGGGACGCCGTAGGTATCCCGGTAGATTGTGACCGAGCGCGCTATCTTCTCAAGCTTGCCGTCACCTGAAAGCCCTAAGCAAGAACACAGACTTGTTGAAGTGAAAAGAATTAAAAGCGAAAAGCTGCTTCGACTCACTAAGATCACAAACCACCCCAGCCCGCATATGTCCGCCCGCCATCAGCGCGCGCAATTATATCTGCAAAGCGAATCGGACGATTCTGGCCGGATTGTCGGCAAACCTGACCTTAAAGGGTTACGTCAGGCTTGCCCGTCACCCGGGAGTAGCGAAGCGAATGAGCCCAGGTCTCAAAATCGAGGCCTGGGGCACGATAATGTGCCCTGATCATAGCTCCACTGAGTTCGCCGTGAAGAAATCAGTCTTGTGAATTGGGCGCCAGCAGGAGGATCTTCCCAATGCCGCCTTTCTCCCCTAGCACATGTGCTTCAGCCGCTTCACGCAACGGCATCCGGCGACCAATAGGCAGAACGAACTTGCCATCGCGCACGTCATCGGCAAACTCGCGCACCTTGGATGGATCGGGCTTCGCACGCACACGCGTAATCTTCACTGTCGGATTTTTAGCCGCCGCACTTTCCGGCAACACAGCGGTGTAGCCGAAGGAACCGCCCGGCTTTATTTTGGCGATCAACCTCGCCGCAACTTCACCGCCAACGGTGTCCGCAATTGCATCCACTAGGCGGAATTTCTCAATCGCTTTATCGTCATCGATCGCGAGCACGTCAGAGACGCCGAGGGAGCGGGCATCATCCAGTTCTTTCCCGCGAACACCTGCAATCACCTGCGCGCCTGTCTTCTTCGCCACGTGCACTGCCGCGCGCCCTACACTGCCCAGAGCTCCCGTTATCAGAACAACCTGTCCTTTTTTCACGTTTGTCGCAAGCCGCACAAGCTGGTCTCCCGTCAGGGCAATCAGCGGGATCGCCGCCGCGTCCGCCAGGTCTACGCCATCCGGCAGATGGGTCACGTCCGAATCGTCCACTGCCACCAACTCGGCATAGGTCGCGTTGGATAGTGCAAGAACGCGGTCGCCGGCCTTGAAGTGCTTCACATTTGCGCCCACCGCCCGTACGACGCCACTCACGTCGCGGCCCAGAATTGCAGGAAACGACAACGGAAAATCCTTCTG
>PLKR01000563.1 GCA_003140655.1 Acidobacteriaceae bacterium
GGAGCGTCAACTGCTACTTGCTGCAAGTCGCACTGACCATCTTCACGCTGGATACCTGCAAATCGGTGTTTTGCTTTCCATCCTTTTCTTTGTTTTCGTAAGGTTGGCTTTTTTGTTCTTGTGCTTTCGATCTCTTCGCCACAGTGCCGGTTACAGTAATGGTGTGGCCGATATGATCGGCAAGGGAGACATCGCTATTGCTGTAAAGCTCCCAGTGCTTATCGTCCGTGCTGATGAGAAAATATCCTCCGGCTTCAGTACCTTTCTGGAGGCAACCTGTCACGGTCTGCGTCGCCGGCGCTTTTTCGTCCGCCATTTGCGGTGAGCCATACAACAACATTGAACTAAGGCCTACGAAAAGAACCACCCATGCGAGTTTCTGAATCATGATTTACGTCCTCCTTACATAGAAGTCATTATGATCGTTCTTACTGAAAATGGCTATGACTGCCGCTAGTATCGATGTTTTCGCGGAAACTGATCAGTGCGATATTCAGGTCCTATTTACAGGAGGAGCTTGACGTCACCACCGAAGTGTTTTCAGCAGTATCGCCGGTCGCGTTCCATTTCGGTCTTGGAGTTACGTAAGGCCCATCCGAACCGTTGTACTGCGACCTCTTACGCTAGCACTTCCCAACCCCGCAAAGCTGTCCTAAAGGCATCTACCGGCAACTGTGAGTGTGAATTATTTTTCCCACAGGTACACTCCACGAACTCAGCAGTCGAGTAAACCTGGTGCAGCCAGAAGCTTCGAAAACGTGTGTATGAAGTATCGTTTGATGATTGCTTACTCAGCAACTACAGCTCTGGCACGATTCGCACCGATTGCGTCTCTTCTTTTTCTGTTTGGCTGCGTGGGCAGTTCCTACCCGAACGTGGTCACCACTGGTCCGGTCGCAACCGTGACAGTAGCACCAGTATCNNGCGACCATCGCGATTGGCGCAACGCAGCAGTTTACTGCCACGGCGAAAGACGCCAACGGAAATGTCATCTCCGGCGTAAGTTTCACCTGGAACTCAAGCATGGCATCGGTTGCCACCGTGANNAGTGCGAATGTTACCGCGACCGTGAGCGCTGTGACGGGCTCAGCTGCTCTGACCGTGAATGCAGTTTCGGGCAATGCGATTCCCCAGTCGTTCTATGGCTTCACGATCAACAAGTCGTGTTCCATCTCGAATACCGACGCGGAGGGACAGGGCTGCAACAATCCAGAGAATCACAATTTCCCGGGGCTTCCTTTCACGTGGGCACGCTCTTTGGGCGCGGGCCATCTGACGTGGGCCGATCTCGTGCAGTGCGATCCTACCGGTAGCGTGTGTCCCGTTCCCGGATCCGGCTGTAGCAAGGATGATGGGTCTTGCGGTCAGCTGGTACCGAACTGCCAGCCAAACGCTTTCGCTTCCGATGATCCTGCGAATTGTGCCTACGTTTGGAGCGCTTTTGATTGGTGGACACAAAAGTACAATGCGAATGGAGTGGACTGGATGTTCGTCGCCTACTACACGCCGGACTATCTCAGTGTGCGAGGTTCCCGCTGCACCGCAGCCGGCCAGGCTGATTTCGGACTCGATGCGACCTGCGTCGGAGCCTCGGACTCTTGTGGTGGACCCTCAACTCCTGAGTGGGGCTGTGATCCGCCCTCCGACATCGATAAAACGCCGGGGAGCGGGTTGGCGGACGGCACGGATCAGAACTATATGTGGTTCACGACGGCTTTTGTGACCCACCTGCAGCAGACGGGTGAGCACATCAGCTACTGGGAAATTTGGAACGAACCGAATATTTGCATCGAGTGGAACCATAGCGACCAAGCAAACGTGGACTGTACGACGCAGAATCCGAGTGGAGGGCCCGCCACTGGAACGGTGAACCAGCTCGTGCGCATGGCCCAGGACGCCAAGAATATCCTCCCCTCCAGTGTGAGTATTACCTCACCCCCGGTCACCGATGCGTCTGGACTGGAGAACTATCTGAGCCAGATTCTGGCGCAAGGCGGCAGCCAACTGTTCGACATTATTGATTTCCACGGGTACTTTAATACTCCCAGCGGTTGCCCGAGCAGTTGTCCGACCCCGGAAGCCTTCCTGCCGGAATGGAGTACTCTGCGTAGCGTTGTGACGACTGCCGGACAATCATCCAAGCCTGTGATGAATACCGAATTCAGTTGGGGAGCTGACAGCAACGTAACCGATCCTGACCAGCGCGCCGCACTTGCGGCCAGAAGCTATCTTGTGCAGGAGTCGGCATACCCTACCCTCACCCGCGTGGGTTGGTATGGCGAGGATTTTCCCGAGGATCCGGCTACACCGAATCCGAAGAACAATAACCTGCCGAATGGTGGCACGGGCGAGTTCTGGGCCTCGGGCGCAACCAACGTTCAGGATGGCTGCTTGTCCCCGGACCCCGTCCAAGGTGGCTACGATTGCCCCGCGGGTCTGGCCATGAATCAAGTCGCCACATGGACGATCGGAGCGACCTTCGGAGGGCTCTGTACTTGCTCGGTGAGTCCGAACGGTGGGAACTGCTCAGCTTCTCCGCCGACGGGAATATTCCAATGCACGATTACAAAGGCAGAGGCCACTGGCTCCAATGGATTGTTCGCTTGGGATAACACGGCGACAACCTTTCCTTGTAGCAATGCTGCCTGCGGCACAACCACTTTCCCCATTCCCCCTGGCTTCACTTCTAACTGGCAGGACTTGAACGGAAACACGATACCTCTGGCGGGTGCTTCCACGGTAACGATAGGCGCTAAACCCATCCTCATCGAGTAGACAGACTTGAGCAAGTTGTCTCAGTTCGAGTGGGGACAGCCGGCTCTGCTAGCACGCGGTAGTGTGGATCATTGTGGAGGAAGCCGAAGATCGTGCGGCCAGCGGTCGTGAAACTGGGCTAACGCTTACAAAGGGCGCTTTCCTACTGCTGTTGTTGAGCATCGACCAACTGCGATTGCTGGTTTTCGTCAAGAAACTGGGACCACTCTTCATCGGCGGCAAACTCCTCGTCGGGAGGGAGCACCGCTTGCGACGGCGTGACCCGAACTCGAACCTGCAGTTGCGTATCCGCTTTTCCCTTCATCACGCCCATGGTAGGGGGAACGTCGGCATAATCGCGTCCGATCGCCGTNNGCTTCCACCCAGGCGTGCGTCGCACCATCCGCCGAGGGATGCGCATTTTCACTGCTGTGGTAAAGATATCCGCTGACATAGCGGCAGGGAATTCTGGCATTTCGAACGAGTGCGATCATGATGTGGGCAAAATCCTGACAGACGCCCTGCCGTGACTCAAGCGCATGCTCAATGGGAGAATTTACCGCCGTGCTTTTCTTTACGTAGCTAAAGGTGCGATGCACGCCCGAGGCAATATCCTGGAGGAACGCGAGAGGGCTTCGTCCATCTCTTTCAGCCGCCCCGATCTCTCTCGCCAATTCTTCGAGCTCCGGCGATGAGCGCGCAAAATGGCTCGGCATCAGCATATCCCAGTAGTCGTTTTTCTCGACGAGTTCCTCCAGATCTCCCCAGCTTCCGTACTCCATGGATTCAGGAACCGCTGGCCGGTCCTCAATATTTACCAGAGCGTCAGAGACAATCGTGAGTTGGCCATGGCGGGAGGGTAGGTCGAAGTGGTGNNCAGCGCTGGTTGCCTTCGCTTCTGGGGTGCATGCGAACTTCCATCATGCTCTGCCAGACGAGATTGCTGTAGCGATAGCGCGTAAAATGGCGAATGGCGTAGAACATTAGGTTTCGAAAGCGACCTCGATGGGATAGTCGATATACACTTCGTGCACTGCCGCATGCAGAGCGCGACACTGCTCGATAATTTCGGCAAGGTATGAGTGCAAATTGCGAATGACTTCTGCGACCTGTACATAGGCCACCATCGATCGCAAACGGCCGATCAATCTATCGATCTTTTCTGTCCTGCGGCTCAAAGAAAGGCTGCTGATCGAAGTCAATGCCTCGTGCATCCGGTCCAGTGAATAGCGCACCGAATATGGGAACTCGGGCTTCAGCAGGAGAAAGTTCGCGATCCGCTCCGGTTTGAGTTCTGCGGTGCACGCCTTGCAATAAGCCTCGAAGGCAGCACAACTGCTTAGCAGGCCCACCCAATCCAAATCATCCGCATGCTTGTCGATCACAAAATAAGCATCCAGCAGAACGCAGAGATTGCAGGCCCGCTCTATATATTTGCCAAGCTGGATAAAGTGCCAGGCCTCGTCGTGATTCATAGTGGCGGCGGTAACTCCACTGAACCGGTAGGATCCTTCGTGAACCAGGCTCACCACTCGCATGGCGCCAGCGTCGTCATCGGGTTGGAGCTCCGAGCCAGTCACGTCGTGAAAGAGGCGATTCAGGTGCTCCCACATCTCGGAGCTGATCTCCTCGCGGACTTGCCGGGCATTGTCGCGGGCCCCGCTTATGCATTTCACAATCGAAAACGCCCCTTCGGGATCCGCCACTAACAGGAATAGAGCACGCTGCGGATCGACATTGTTGGACGCAGCACCGGGCGCCAGCGAAGAAACCGCTCGGAACCACCGCTCTTCCGTAGAAAATTTGGCGGGATTCAAAATCAGACCGTAAGTCGCCTTCAGCACGCGCGAGGCATTGTCGGCCCGCTCGAAATAGCGGCTCATCCAGTAAAGACTGTCAGCTACGCGTGAAAGCATGGATCTGGTCACCCAATTCTTCAAAATCTCAATTCTGCAAGACCCACGTATCTTTCGAGCCGCCGCCCTGAGACGAATTCACCACCAGGGAGCCCTTTCGCAACGCCACTCGCGTAAGGCCACCGGGAATAATGGTAATTTTGTCGCCGTAGAGAACATAGGGGCGGAGATCGACGTGACGCGGCTCGATGGTTCCGTCCACGAAACAGGGCGCGGTGGAAAGGTTGATCGTCGGCTGCGCGATGTAGTTTCGCGGCTGCGCGTAGATCATTTGTCGAAATTCCGACCGCTGTTGTTCGGTGCTATGCGGGCCAATCAGCATACCGTAACCACCCGACTCGCCGACTGCTTTCACCACGAACTCATCCAACCTCTGGCAGACATGTTCCCGTTGCCCCGGATCGGACATCAACAGTGTTTCGACGCCTTCCAGGATCGGATCCTGATCGAGATAGTAGCGAATGATCTTGGGCACATAGGCGTAGATAGCCTTGTCGTCGGCGACTCCGGTTCCAAGCGCATTGGCAAAGGCTACATTTCCGGCGCGATAGGCATTGAAGAGGCCCACAGCACCGAGTGAGGAACCATGTTCGAAAACCAGGGGATCGAGATAATCGTCGTCGATTCGCCGATAGATGACATCAACGCGCTGCA
>PLKR01000449.1 GCA_003140655.1 Acidobacteriaceae bacterium
AGCAGCAAACCCAGCCAAAGACCGGCTATCGGCAATGTTTTGGCAGCGTCGAATTCCTGTTTAGAGCGAAGCGCGAAAAACAGTTGTTTCGCGCCGAGTCCGCAGATGCAGCCCGTCAGGAGTTCCCACAGGATGATCGTCCAATAGGCAACGTGGTGCACTTGAGGGTTACGTATGGCCCGCCACTCGACATGCGCATCGGCGGGGATCGAGTCCATGCTTAAGACATGCTCGACAAATTTGAAGTTGGTGTCGTGGTCGATGATGTTGTTAAAGGCTACTAGCAGGAAGTACAACGCCAGAGTGCTCGTCAGCAGCGTCTTTCCGAGTCTGGAGAGCAAAGTTCGGTTCCCCCTCAATGCGACGACCAGGCGGTCCGCAGGAAGTCTTCCAGCACGTGGTTGAATTTCTCCGGGTCGTCTACGAACAGGGCGTGGCCGTCGCCTTCGAATCGCTCCAGCCGGAGGTTGTCGCCTAGTTTCAATTTCAAGTAGTCGGCGGCTTGTTGCGTTTCAGGCTGGTACATGAAGAGCACCGGCCGATTTATTCTGGCCAGGCCGGGTGAGAAATCCTTTATGGCAAGCATGTTGTAGATGAGTACAACTGCGGTATCGGCCGGAACCTGGACGGAGGCGTCGATGACGCGCTTCAGGTAGTCCTCGGGCTGCGGCTTTTTGAACATGCTGCGGACAAAGCCGTCGGCTTGTTTCTGGCGATCCTGTTGGAGTTGGTTCATCCATCCCGAGATGGGGACGAACAGGTCGCTGGGCTTGTCTGTGAGGAAGCCATCCACCAACACTAGACCGCGAACGTTGTCGGTGCCGAATTGCTCGACATACTTGATCAGCTCCCCGCATCCCATCGACCAGCCGACCAGGATCGGATGCTTTAAGCCGAGTTGATCGACGAGTTCTTTATAGTCGCGGGCGCGGGTTTCGGGCAGGTGGCCGGAAGACGGTTTGTCGCTCTCGCCCTGCGAACGGGGATCGACGGCAATGACGTGGTACTTCTTCGAGAACTCGTCGATTTGCTTTTGCCAGATCCAGGCCGGCATGGTCCAGGCGGGAATGAAGACTATTGGCCGGCCGCTGCCAGCCTCAAGGTAGTGGATGCTGATGCCGTCGGAAGTTTTGAAAAAGCCGCTCTTTGCTGCTGTCGTTGTTGTTGTCTGCGCTGCGACGGTCTGTGCTACGACGGTCTGGGCTATGACGCCCGGCACGGACACGATGCACAGCAGGATTGCCGCTAGTCTGGTTCTCATGTGCTTCTCCTTACTATGGAGCTTCAGAACTATGGAGCTTCAGAATGGGCGGGCTGCGCGTAGAGGAACGGGCGGTATCCACTGCTTCTCCAGAAGTAGACNNCGCGCCGAAGATTATCATCGGCCTGATCTTCGAGAAAAATAACGATCCGCAGGTTGCGATCACATATAGGAAAGCAACCACTTCATTGTTGGTCGCTTGATTGATGTACACGATGCTATTTTCCCTGATGTAGAGCTGCAACGGATACGCTGCCAACGCCCACAGTATATAGAGCGTCGTCGCTCCGCCGAGCACGAGGAACGGGAGCATGCGCTTGCGGCTCTTTGCGTCTGGCTCGAACAGCAGNNAGCGGGAGCAAGAATGGGAGCAAACCCTGGGCATAGAGCATGAACGCCGCGCCCATGTTGTGCGCCACCGCGGGCGAGAGAATGCCATCCAAACCGAGCCAGACGAATCCCTCGATGAACTGATGAATCGCGAATAGCAAGGGTAGCGAGGCGAAAAGCAGTTCGCGCCTGTGCTTCACCCTGGTCAGTGTGACGACACCGACGGCGCCCAGAACTCCGCTGCCAACGAAGTTCGCTGTTGCTGAGAAACACATGGGGCATTTTCTCCCTTGCGAACATTACACCTGTGATCGCGGAACGCAAAACGTTTCTTACGATGCAGCGAGCGGATTTACCGCATGGAGGCCAAATCGAGCCATCATTTCGCGTTGCCCAAGATTTGTGACGCGT
This sequence comes from Acidobacteriaceae bacterium, assembly GCA_003140655.1. GTDB lineage: Bacteria > Acidobacteriota > Terriglobia > Terriglobales > Acidobacteriaceae > Sulfotelmatobacter. The sequence goes on from PLKR01000449.1 coordinate 2,003, forward strand.
AAGGCTCGAGTGTCGAGATCCTGGAGCAGCCATTTTCTTTTTAGCGCGACTCTCAGGAGGGCCGCCGCCAGGGCACCGCCGAGATGAGGCCGCCGCTCACTCCAGTCCACACAAGGGTATGCGAAGCGGCGGCGCAGCGTCCGGGTTGCTTCGATGTCAATGCCGAGAGATTCGAACTCCTTTGCGCCCCTTAGGGTGAGGTCGCATGCATTGTTGCTGGTGGCTGAATCGGCAGACAGCCAGCCCAGCGTCTGAAAGCGGTCATGCAGGGAGACGCCCAGGGTGCCTGCGATGTGATCATAGCAAGTTCGTGCAGTGCGCAGCCGGTTTGGCGTACTCGGCGCGAAGGCGGTGCGGGATCCGCCGGCGAGCACGCTCAGGGCTTCGAGGGCCGCGGCCACATTGACTCCCTCCAGACTGTAGTAGCGATGCTTGCCTTGGGCGAATACCTTCACCAATCGTTCGGTCTTCAGCCGCTGGAGGTGCACGCTAGCGGTTGACGGGGTTACGCCGGCGACCACCGCAAGCTCGGTGCTGGTGCGTGCACGGCCATCCACCAGGCAGTAGAGCATGCGGGCGCGTGCCGGCTCACCGACGGCGGCCGCGATTCTGGAGACCGCGGCGTCAGGGTCGTGCTTGACATTCATAGTTTGATGATAGACGAAGTGTCTCGGTTCAGCAACTGGCAATATTGATGTGCATCCCAGATCAGACCGGCCATCAATCAGAAGAGGATACCGATGACGATTACCTGCTTAATCCGCTACCAGATCGATCCGTTTCAGCGAGACGAGTTCAAGAAATATGCCGAGAATTGGGGGCGCATCATTCCTCGATGCGGCGGCCATCTTCTCGGGTACTTCCTTCCCCATGTAGGCACGAATGATGTGGCGTGGGCTCTGATTGCATTCGATAGCCTCGCGTCTTATGAGGCCTACCGGGCGCGCTTGAGGTCAGATCCGGAAGCGCGTGAGAATTTCGCCAGAGCCGAGAGCAAGCGGCTTATACTCCGCGAAGTAAGAAACTTCGTGGAGGGAGTCGATGGAACGCTCGGACTTCCCTCGACACTTGGACGGCCAAGGTGAATCCGCATGACGCAGACTGAAAGGGGACAAGCCTTTCGCGCGCTCCATGAGCGTGACCGGGCATTCATCATTCCCAATCCGTGGGATGTTGGCACGGCGCGCTTGCTGGCTCACCTGGGTTTTGAAGCGCTGGCTACGACCAGCGCCGGCTATGCCTTCTCACTGGGGAAACGGGACAACACGATTGGTCGTGACGAAACGATGGCACATGTGGCCGCTATTGTCTCGGCGACCGATCTTCCAGTCAGCGCCGATCTTGAGAATGGCTTTGGAGACGCCCCGGAGAGCGTCGCGGAGACCATCAAGCTGGCGGCGCGGGCTGGGCTGGTTGGTGGATCGATTGAAGATGTATACCGGCGTGGGGATTGTGAAATGTATGAGCTTGAGCATGCCGTCGACCGGGTCCGCGCGGCCGCAGAGGTTGTGCGTGGCCTCCCGTTTCGTTTCACATTGACGGCGCGTGCGGAAAATTATCTTGCAGGAAGGCCTGACTTGAAGGACACGATCAAGCGTTTGCAGGCCTATCAGGAAGCGGGCGCCGATGTGCTCTATGCGCCGGGGCTTAGCCGCAAGGGCGATATTGCCACTGTGGTCAGGTCTGTAGATCGTCCGGTGAATGTTCTGATGGGGTTGCAAGGAGTTCAATTAAGCATTGCTGAACTCTCGGCGATGGGAGTGAGGCGAGTCAGTGTCGGCAGCGCTCTCTCTCGTGCCGCGCTTGGCGCATTTCTTCGCGCCGGCCAGGAGATGCAAGAACACGGAACCTTTACCTTCGCCGAGGAGGCTGTGAGCTACCGGGATCTCAGCG
>PLKR01000496.1:0-2027 GCA_003140655.1 Acidobacteriaceae bacterium
CACCTCGGCCAGTCACGCCGCGTCGCACCAGACAGGCCAGAATTCCCTCGCAGAGGTTATGTCCCGCCAGCATGTCGGCGATTGCCAGAGACATGGGCGTTGGGGGATCTCCCTCGTCGCCGCTCAGCCACATTATTCCAGAACGTGCCTGCGCCAGCAGATCCTGCCCCGGTCGATCGCGCCATGCCTCAGCATTTCCATATCCCGAGACGATTCCGTACACCAAACGACCGTTAATCTGCGAAACCTTGTCATAGCCGAGACCCAGCCGCTCCATGACTCCCGGACGAAAGTTCTGCACCATCACATCTGCGCGCGCAATTAACTGGCGCAATTTATCCAGGTCAGAAGGATTCTTCAGATCCGCTGCATAGCTCTCTTTGTTGCGATTGATAGCGTGGAATAGCGTGTTCTCGCCATGCACATCAGTGTCGCTCAAGTAAATCGTGCGCCCCAGGTCTCCTGCACCTGGCCGCTCGATCTTGATCACGCGGGCGCCCATGTCTGCCAGTCGAAGCGTGGCCAGTGAACCGGAAAGAAACTGGCTGAAATCCAGCACCAGAATGCCGTGGAGAGGCTTTTCTGGACTCTCATTGATGCGCTCTGTGGAGACGCGAGCAGTGGAAATGGTCACGGAAGGCTCCTGCAGTCCTGAGGCTTAATTCTACCAATAAAATAGTGCTTTCATTAGGGAAATGCCGTAGTAAACTAAGAATGGTTGTTCAACATGACCGCCCAGCGCGCGCTTCCAACTCGACGGCAGGCGACTGCGCGGAGAAGCCGCTACACCGCCCCTGCCCTTGAAAAAGGCCTGGACATCCTGGAACTCTTGGCTTCAGTTTCCGAAGCTCTGACCCACAGTGAGATAGCCAGCCGTCTTGGCCGCACCCTCACTGAGGTGTTCCGCATGTTGGTGTGTCTCGAAGAGCGGGGCTACATTTCCCGGACAGGCCCGGACGAGCGCTACCAACTCACGCTGAAGCTGTTTGAAATTGTCCACCACCATCATCCGCTGCAAAGGCTGATCGCGCAGGCGCGCCCACTGGTGCAGCGGGTCGCAAGTGACACCGGGCAGTCCTGCCATCTGGCGATGCTCAACCATGCTGAGGTGGTCATTGTGGCGCAGTTTGACGCGCCGGGGAACATGGGATTCTCCGTACGGCTGGGAGCAAACATTGACCTCTTGAACACCGCTTCCGGACACGTGATTCTGGCTTTTCAAAGCGACGAAGTTCGTGCTCGCGCACTGGGAGCGTGGAGCTTTCGCTCAAGAAAACCAATCCCGGCTGGTCTCTACCGCCACCTGAACCAGATTCGCCGACGCGGCTATGAAGAACTCGCCAGCTACCAGGTGCACGGAGTAGTGAACATCAGTTACCCGGTATTGAATCAACACGGGGAAGCGATCGCGGCAATGACAGTTCCTTTTCTTGCGCGCATCGGAGACAGAGTGGGCCCACCGCAGGTTAAAGAAGCGTTGAGCCAGGCTTCCCGCACGCTTGCCTCCGCCATCGGTGGAAAGAGGCCGAAACTTTCCTCCGGCGTGGGGCAGCCATGACGCGAACCGAGTACTTCGAAGATTATGTAGTCGGGGCCCAGCGAGTCACCTCGGGACGCACGATCACCGAGACCGATGTAGTCATTCATGCGGGGCATACGGGCGACTACTTTCCGTATCACGTCGATGCCGAGTTTGCCCGTAAGACTCACTTTGGTCAGCGTATCGCACACGGCACCATGACCTTCGCCATCGGCATCGGTCTCACGGCTAATCAAATCAATCCCGTCGCCTTCACCTACGGATATGACAAATTGCGTTTCCCCAAGCCGGTCTTCATTGGAGACACGCTACGAACTCGAGTCACCGTTAAGGAAAAGCAGGAGGACCCGAAACGCAAAGGGTTGGGTCGCATTGTGGAAGCTTGTGAGGTGCTGAACCAGCGCGACGAAGTCGTTTTGTATTGCGAACACATTTTGCTGGCTGAGAAGCGCCCGGCCGGCTGACCCGGCCGAGAGAAATGTTTCTG
>PLKR01000496.1:2154-3173 GCA_003140655.1 Acidobacteriaceae bacterium
AGAAGCTTCGTTTTGCTGCAGATTCTGTCGGTCCTTCGTGGCAGTCCTATTGGTACGGCAGCGGCCTTTGGGCTCTTCCCATCGATGCCGCAACCCAGGTCGCTTCGTATCGGCCAGATCTGTTACGAGGGTTGTCTCCCGCTGTTCCCGGCACCTTCGACGATGTTTTGAAANNGTTTCCCCAAGCCGGTCTTCATCGGAGACACACTGCGAACTCGAGTCACCGTTAAAGAAAAACAGGAAGACCCGAAGCGCAAAGGGTTGGGTCGCATTGTGGAAGCTTGTGAGGTGCTGAACCAGCGCGATGAAGTCGTTTTGTATTGCGAACACATTTTGCTGGTTGAGAAGCGCCCGGCCGCCTGATCCGGCCGAGAGAAATGTTTCTGAAAGCGGGGAGGTTAGTTTGGGAATTACTCTCAAAGGGCTCACTTGGGATCATCCGCGGGGTTATGCCCCCTTGCTCGGAGGAGTTCCCGAATACGAAGAACAAAATCCAGAAATTAAAATCCAGTGGGACCGGCGCACTCTGCGCGAGTTTGGCGAAGCTCCCATCGAGCAATATTTGGATCGTTACGACCTCCTCATCGTGGATCACCCGTTCGTCGGCTTCGCCGCAGCGCATGGTGTGTTAGTTGACCTCGCTCCCTTCATCAGCGAAGCGGAGAAGCTTCGTTTTGCTGCAGANNCACCTTCGACGATGTTTTGAAACTGGGAGAAAAAGCGCACAAAGCCGGGAAATACATCGTGGTGCCCGCGTGTCCTACGGATGCGATCAGTCTCTTCTTCACGCTGAGCGCGAATCTCGGATTTCCCATCCCCGAAGAACGTGACCTTTTCGTGGACGACGCCGTTGCCGCTGAGGTAATGGATCGCCTGCACGCGCTCATCGCACTTGCCCATCCCCGGTCTGTGGAGTGGAATCCGATCCAGGTTTACGATTTCATGATCAGCAGTTCCGACGCGGTCTACTGTCCATACGGTTTTGGGTACTCCAACTACTCGCGAGTTGGCAACTCCGT
>PLKR01000496.1:3204-8757 GCA_003140655.1 Acidobacteriaceae bacterium
ACCTATTTTCGCGAAGGAGGCCAGCCCGCCAGCTTATCCGCATGGACCGACTCGTCGGTTAACGCTATGGCCGACGACTTCTTTTCCGGCACGCTGCAAACTTTGCAGACAGCCTATGTGCGGCCGCGCTTCGACGGCTTTGTTCGTTTCTTCGAAGCCGCGGGCATCGAGATCAATCGCTGCTTGCGTGGAGAACTGAAGGACGCGGGCCTGATCCAATGGATGAACGATTGGTATGCCACGCAGCGGGTTGCAGCACGCCAAATCGCGTAATGATAAAAGAGGAAACTCGTGAAGAATCCAAATCCTGATCCCGTTAAACACAAAGAAATCTCGATATGGAATGCTGAGGATTGGTTATACGAAGACTTCGAAGTGGGCAAGCGTGCGCGCTCGATTCGCCGCACGATTTCCGAAGGAGAAAGCATGTTGTTCAATGCTATCGTCCTCGACATGCATCCCTACGTCGCGGATGATGTCTTCGCCAAAGAAGAAGGAGTATTCAAGAAACGCCTGGTAGCGGGCGCCATGGTATTCAGCCTGGGCCTGGGCCTGATGGCGCACAACAATATTCACACTTTCAGCTACGGATATGACAAGTTGCGCTTCATTAAGCCGGTGTTCGTGGGCGACACGATTTACACGATTCGCACGCAGCTTGAAAAATGGCCAAAGTACGCCGAGATGGGGATGGTGAAGGTCTCTTACGAAGTGTTCAAAGTTCCCGGAGAACTGGTTCTCTATTGCGAACATTTACAGACCGTCAAGTATCGAGATGCTGCCAAGTTCAAGGAGCAACTACAGCAGAAGTCAAGGTGAATTCGCGATGACGCCAACCATCACGCTCGCCGGCCGGTTGAGAAGCTGTTACAGCGGAGCCGTCTACGACGTGCTGAGGGCAAAGGGCTATATTCAGCAGACGCTCCCACATTACATTCGACCTCTGAATTTACAGCACAAACTCGCCGGCCCTATATTCACCATCCAGGGCAAGCGAGACAATTCTTTGGACGCCCATCAGAGTCTGCTNNCCCTCGCGCACATGGGAGAACTATCTGCGGAGACGTTGGTCTACAAGAAGGTGCTAGGCTATATCGTGGATGGTGGCTGCCGGGATTCGGCATCCATCGAGACTTTGGGGTTTCCGGTGTTTTGCAAATATTTCACTCCCGTGGATGTAGTCGGCAAATGGGCGGCTACGGCGTTCGGCGAGCCGATTCAGATTGGTGAAGCCACGGTGCGCACTGGCGACTACGCGCTTGCCGATCGCGATGGAATTGTAGTCATTCCGGCTGCAATCGCTTCCGAAGTAGTGCAGCAGACCGAAGAGGTCTTACGCACTGAAAATCTGGTTCGTAAAGCAATTCTTCAGGGGGTTGACCCCGTCGCGGCCTACTTGCAGCACGGGAAATTCTGATGCAACCCGAGGGGAAATCACGGAAGCTGTTGCGCATCCATCGCGACGACAATGTGCTTATTGTGGTCTCCCCCGTACGCCCGGGAGACCGAGACCTAGTGGATGGTCATGAACTCGTGTTCACACAAGACATTGCCATCGGGCACAAAGTCGCCGCCCGCGACATCAAGGTGGGGGAAAAGGTGTACAAGTGTGGTGTACCGATTGGCTCTGCTAAAGAGATGATTCCGGCCGGGGCCCACATGCATCTGCATAACCTGAAGAGTGACTACATCGCTACTTACACCCTGGACAAAGATAATGTCTTCGTCAAATAACCAGTCAAATAACTCGCCCACACTGCAAGGCTTTCTTCGCTCTGATGGAAGAAAAGGAATCCGAAATTGCATCGTTGTCGCCTACCTCGTGGAATGCGCTCACCACGTAGCCCGTGAGATTGTGGATTCTTTCAGAGGTCAACCCGTTCATCTAATCGGCTTTGGTGGTTGCTATCCCAATGCTTACGCCGACCGGATGATGAACAAGCTTTGCACGCATCCGAATGTCGGCGGTGCGCTGCTGCTCTCCCTGGGATGCGAGAGTTTCAATCGGCATCGCCTCGCAGAAGAGATTGCGAAGACCGGCCGGCCCGTGAGCACCGTGGTGATCCAGCAAACCGGCGGAACAAGGAAATCTATCGATGCCGGCACGAAGTGGGTCGAGCAGGCTCTGAAGCAGATTGCGGAAGTGCCGCGAGTCCCGTTGCCGGTGAATGAACTGGTGGTAGGAACCGTGTGCGGTGGTTCCGATGCGACCAGCGGAATCTCCGCCAACCCCGCGGTCGGACGCGCCTTCGACATGCTGGTGAAGCAAGGCGCGGCCACCATCTTCGAGGAAACTGGGGAAATGATCGGATTGGAAGGAGTCATGTCCGCTCGAGCCATCACGCCGGAGCTCGGCCACGAGTTGAAAGCGTCAGTCGAAAAGGCAGCCGTTTACTACAAAAAGATGGGACACGCCAGTTTTGCTCCAGGAAACGCCGAGGGCGGGCTGACCACCATTGAGGAAAAATCGATCGGAGCGTATTGCAAGAGTGGCGATTCGCCAATCTCGGGGCTAATTAAGCCGGGTGATGTTCCCCGCAAGGGCGGTTTGTATCTGTTGGACGTGGTGCCGGATGGCGAGCCGCGTTTTGGATTCCCCAACATCAACGATAATGCAGAAATCGCGGAACTGATCGCCTGTGGTTCCCATGTAATTCTGTTCACAACGGGACGTGGCTCCGTGGTGGGCTCAGCGATTTCTCCTGTAATCAAGATTTGCGCCAATCCCGAAACCTACGAGCGCATGAGCGATGACATGGACGTTAATGCCGGACGAATCTTGTGTCTGGAAGCCAGCGTGGACGAAGTCGGCAAAGAGATCTATGGCAAGGTGTTGGAAATAGCATCGGGTGTGCAGAGTTGCTCTGAGAGCCTCGGACATCAGGAGTTTGTGCTCACATATAAGTCATTTGACCCCATAGGGCCGGCCTGCTTGCCTATGTAAAGAGTGCTTACAAGAGTTAGATCGCGGCGGAGTCGGATGCTCGAAAGCAAGCACCAACAGGATTCAAGGATGTTTTGAACGTCTCCTGGCTGTGCCTTTGCCGTTCATAACTGACCTAGTCTCCGTGGCTAGGCTGCGCTTAAACAATCTGTGCAAAAGCACGCGTATCTGTAAGCCGACACCGGGATATACCCGCCGCGTATAAGGCCAAATCGTCTATTCCCACTTCTCATTTAGAGAATCGCCCTTACAACGCCGCCATCTACTCGCAGCGCAGCCCCGTTCGTCGCTGAAGAAAGCTCACTAGCCACGTAGGTCGCGATCGCTGCGACTTCGTCCACGGTGGCAAAGCGCTTCAGCAGAGACGACGGCCGCACATTCTTAAAAAACTCCTTCTCGATTTCTGCCTTGGACTTGTTCTCCTGCCTCGCCATCGCCTCGACAAAGCCGCCCACACCTTCTGACTCGGTCGGCCCGGCAAGAATACTGTTCACCGTTACGCCGGTTCCGGCTACCGACTCCGCGATCCCTCGCGCCACCGCAATCTGTGCAGTCTTTGTCATCCCGTAGTGCACCATTTCCGCCGGAATTTGCACTCCCGATTCGCTCGAAATAAAAAGAATGCGGCCCCAGTTCCTCTTCAGCATCGCAGCGAGATAGTGTCGCGAGAGCCGCACTCCGCTCATCACGTTTATCTCGAAAAGGCGGTACCAGTCCGCGTCGGGGATCTCCGCAAACGGCTTCGGCTCGAAAATGCCAACATTGTTCACCAGCACATCCACCGTGGGAAGTTTTGCAATTACCACCTCTGCGCCGGCCGGACCCGAAAAGTCCGCCACAATGCCATCAACCTCAGCCGTTGCGGCATGGGATCTGATTGCCGCCGTCGCCGCATCGACGCGCTCTTGCGTGCGTCCGTTAAGGTAGACATGCGCGCCTTCGCTCGCGAGCGACTTGGCGATCGCAAACCCGATCCCTGCCGTCGATCCCGTTATCAACGCGACCTTGCCGATAAGTTTTAGATCCACGTCATTCTCCTATAGGAAGCAATGCCCCTTTTGATTCACGACACGCGGCAAACGGCTCCAACAAAGCAGCGACGGTTCGCTCCTCTGTACACTTTCTTCTACCGAGCGTGCGATGCAGCTTCTTCGATCAGAGCTGCAACCTCCTTTGGGTGGGAGACGTAGACCGAGTGGCTGGCACCAGGAACTTCGACTTTGTGGCTGTTGGCTCGCGTGGCATACCATCGTTCGAGATCGGGGTTGATGGTTCTGTCGCTGCCAGCTACCAACATCCAGCTCGGTTTGCTTCTCCACGCAGCCGTGGTGATGACAGCTTTGAAGTTGTCGGCGAAGTTGAGTACCTGCGACCGCGCCATAAAAGCGGCCTGCTCGGTCGACAAGTCGGCTGCGAAGTATTCATGAAACTGCGCCGTGTCGAGGTAAGTGAAACCGTCGGCTGTCTTCTTTATCGNNCAACAGATGGATCCGTGCCCGCTTCGGTAATTACCGCTCCCCCGTAGCTGTGTGCGACAAGAATGCACGGACCGCCTTGTTGAGCCAGGACGCGCTTCGTAGCAGCCACATCTTCGCTAAAGGACGTCTCCGGCTCCTGGACGATGCTCACGTTGTAGCCATCCTTGACAAGAATGTCGTAGACGCCCTTCCAACCGGAACCATCTGCCCAGGCGCCGTGAACCAGAACAATATTTCGGATGCGATGCTCTTCGTCCTTGCTCTGCGCAAAGAGACCACAGCAGGTTAATAGCAGTATCACGATGCACAGGAACTGAGATGTTCCTCGTGCTGCTCGCAAACCATTCATTGAATTACTCATTTTGAGGCTCCTTTCAAAAGCGATCTTCATATTACAGGGCCAACACTCGGGAGGACCNNATATTTATGCTGCCTCCGATGCCTTTCGGCTCTCTGCCGTTTCCCATTTGATCCACTTCAGATCGAGTACAAAAATCGAGTAAAAGACCGGCACCAGGAGCAATGTGATGAAGGTAGCGACAGCGAGTCCGCCGATCTGGGCATAGCACAGAGGTTTCCAGAGGGGGCCACCTTCGAGGGCGAGAGGAAACAAAGCAAGGATGGTTGCGCCCACGGTGATCATCACGGGTCGAATACGCTCAATGCCGGCATCCGGAAGAGCACGCTCCAGCGGTTCGCCCTTTTCGTGCATCTCCTCAATGAAATCGAACAGCACGATGACATGGCTCACGATGACTCCAATGAGGCTGGCAACTCCAAGAAATGCCATAAACCCAAAAGGGGTACCATGATAGCCAAAGCGATCAATGCTCCGATAGCTCCGTAGGGAGCGGCCGCGAAGACGGACGTTGGCGGCCATTCGCGCTCTGTTGGTGTCAACAGCATCCCACCATGATTTATTCCAGAACTGGATGCGTTTTGGTGTACTGCTAAGATCTCGCCAACACTATGGCTCTCGTTCAGACTGGCGACGTAAGAAGGTCAATCCGTAAGACGTTAGTTCCAGCATGCTTTTTCTCCGGATCAGGCTTGGCAAGGACGCACCGGAGTGCGCCCTTGCCGAGTTGTTTTGTTCTAGTTGACTGTGACAGTTACAGCGGCAGATTGGCT
>PLKR01000496.1:8791-28871 GCA_003140655.1 Acidobacteriaceae bacterium
GGTTTCCGTTTGCGAGTGGTCAGAAGGGTTCCGAATAGTCCCAGACCCGGCAGCAGGGCCGCCATGCCGGGCACGATGTAGCCCGTAGGGGGCGGGGTCGAGACCGCAGAAATGGTCAAGGTGGAGGACGAAGTGCTTCCGGGTGAGATTGTGGAAGGGCTGAAAGCACAGGTCAAACCAGAGGGCGCGGTGCAGGTAAGCGCAATCTGACTGTTGAATCCTCCCACCGCGGCGGCGCTGATCGTGACGTTAGCCGAACCGCCCGGCGCGACGGTTGCGCTCTGGGCCGAAAGGTTCAGAGAGAAACCTGGGGTGCCGACTGCGGCCACAGGGACGAGGCTCGCGAACACGGCCATTGCGCTTCCTCCAGCCGGGAAATTGGGCTGGCCGGCGCTGCCGCCAGCGGTGAAATAAAGAGTGCCAACGACGCCTGGAGCATTATTGCCGCCGCCTCCGCCAAACACCATATCCCACACGCCGGGATTCACCAGCACGTTGCCTGAAGAGTCGCTGAGCTGGCCGATAAACTTCCCGGTCGTGTCGAACGCGCTAATGGTGCCGTCGCCGAAATTGGAGACGAGGATATCGTTGGCGAAGGTTCCGAAGCTGGCCGGAGCCTGCACCATGCCCCAAGGCGCGTTGAGATTGTTTTGGGCGCCAGCGGCAACGAAGGTGCTCACAAAGTTGCCGTTGGTATCGAAAATGTCCACCTGCCCAGCGCCAACCCCGGGCACGGCATCGTGCTTCGGAGTATCCTGCATCGCGTATGCGACATAGACCTGGTTACCGATAAGGTGGATGCCGTGGGGAGCGAAACCCGCGGGAAGGTTTGGATCGGTGAACGAACCGCCCAACGAAGTAAGGTTGAAGGTCGAATCGTAGACGTCTACCTTGCCGCTGTTGAAGTTGGCCGCCAACAGGTTGGTGCCAAGCAAGGCCAGACCTTTGTAAACCGCGCCGCTGGCGGAATTATCTTTACCGACAATTCCTGTGTTGCTGGAGCCATTCCAGTAAACGATCAGGCCATCTTCGGTGTCAAAAATGAATGATCCGCCGCTGAAGTAGGTGCCGCTGGCGTTGGCCACGGTGCCAGTCGGGCAACCGGGGCTGCAATTACCGTTTGGATTGCTTGTGGCCCCGGGTATGGTCACGATCAGCCCAGTGTCTTTGTTACCATTTTGGTCATACAGCGTGGAGACGCCGCTGTTATTGTCGGCGATCCAGAAATCTTGCGCGGGAAGAACGGAAATCCCCCAGGGGTTCAATAGTTGCGGGTCCGTAGTTGTGGCTACGCCGGCAGTATTAGAGACCAGGTTGGTCTGGGAATAGCCGCCCTGCTGAGCCCACAACCCTGACGGAATTATCAACGCCGTGAGCAAACCGAATAACAAGTGTGATCTTTTCATGTTCTCCTCCATAACCTATTTGTGATTTGTACGACGCTGAACCCGCGAATTACGACCATTGGTCGACGGATGGACAGGACATGCAGCACAGACAGACGAACTTCTGGGCTGAACTCCCTGCCACCCGCGTGACCGATGGTGCGATCGACTTAGTTACCGCCCGCAGAGGGCACGTTGCCGTTGTCCCTCATCTCGCCTAACTTGATCATTTCTGGAGACGTTCCGAGGTTATAGACGCGCTCCGGTGTCTCAACCTTGCTGAGAAAATACTTGCCCTCTGCATGCTCGAAGCTGAGCTTTGAAGGCCCGCCAGAAGCATTCTCGGTATCGATGGGAAGCAGGAATGCACCGTTGCCATCGCTGCGAATGATTAAGGCAGAGCTCACCCCAGGGGAGAAACGGCCAATGGTGTATGTGCCCGCAGGAAGTGTCTTGGTTCCAGCAACAAATTCAAACGGAACCTTCACAACAACGCGATCGGAATCTTGAGCGAGGGCGTTTATGCCAGCACCAAACAGAACTGTCAGAGTAAGTGCGATGGTCAAATACGACTTCTTCATAATTCTCCTTGTTTAGTTTTGTATTAGGTGTTCACTATCGATAACTGCGCTCGTGTGACTTTAATCGCAAGTATGTTTCGAGCCTCATTTATCAACTGTTGTTCACGACCTATNNGCGGCAGTGCAGCGATGTTGGGAACGGAGAGTGGTGCGTCGGTACGAGTCTTCTGGGTATCAGTCTTAGTCCTGCATTTTGGTCCGCATTCCATATGATCGGTGGCTGGTGTTGTTGGGAATGCATGGGGCGACGTGGCAAGACGAATCGAGCATGTCTGAGACATCGAGTGAGCCAGACACTCACGTTTGAGGCGGAGAACTATGTTGGGAGGGAAGCGAGAATGCTATCGCGCCTGCCACTTCTTGAAAAAGCCACGCAGTCTCGAACGAAAGCGAGGGCCCGCTCCAAATCCGGTCGCAATGCTGATCGAGGTTACTGTTGAACCTCGAATACAACGCCCAGCCGCCAGGTTGGTTGCCGGGACAGAAGGTATTGTCGGCTGACTTGCGCACAGGAACCGGCCGCAAGCCCATCGTTACCGCCGCCGCTGCTAAACCCTTTGCGTATGGCAGTCGTTCGGATCATGTCGCATTTGATTGATCTGCAAGCAGACCATGAGAATGTGGCACGGCTTGTATCAGGCGCTTGTAAAGACTTGACTCTGCTCGCGCAGATTTGCTGAAGTACTTGTTCAGGCGTTCGCGAAGCTGCAGCCGAGCTCGCCGCAGTCGCGCCTTTACGGCGGTATGACTCACGTTCAGCACTTCTGTTGTCTGATCTATGGAGAGCCCTTCGATATCCCGCAGCACAAAGACCGTCCGCAAGATCGGCGACAGCTCTTCTAAGGTCTTGATTAGGATGTCTCGTAATTCAGACGCCCGGTAGAGTTGTTCAGGATTGGGCGCCCAATCTGCGATTTCCATTGGAAGTATGTCTTCATCTGCCCGAAAGTCCTCATCCAGCGACACCTCTCTTACTGTGCGCTGCTTTCGCACCTTCATCAGCGACTGGTTCACAGTGATGCGAATCAGCCAGGTTGAGAATTGGGAATCCTCGCGGAATGCAGCCAAATTTTGATAGGCCTTCAAAAAGGCTTCCTGAACCGCGTCCTGGGAATCTTCCCTGTTATGCGTGACGCTTTGAGCGATTCGGAGAAGTTTGCGATCGTATCGTTTTACGAGTTGCTCGAACGCGGCAACATCCCCATTCTTACTGGCATGGACGAGATCCATGTCATCGCTTGCCACGGCCATCACCGCGAGTTGTGCCGAGTTTGCAGTCATATTCGTTTCAGTCCGCCTTTGAGAACAACAGTTTTGTGAAAGCAACGGATACTGCCAAGCATGAAAGGCCCTTCCAGTGCAATGCCACCTATAAGGTCGAGCCTTACTGCACTACGACTTTGCCAGTCATCTTCGGGTGGATCGTGCAATAGTACGGATAGGTTCCCGCCTTGGTAAACGTGTAGGAGAATTTTTCATCCGTATCCAGCACTTTGGACTTGAACACTCCCTCTGTACTGACCGACGTATGTGGAATGTCATCACTGTTTGTCCACGTAACCTTCGTTCCGACGGGTACCGTGAGCGTCTGCGGCCCAAAAACGAAATTATCGATTTTCACCGCCGCGTTTGCCTCCGAGGGCTGATCACTTCCCTTCACGCTCGGCGATACTGCGAACAGCAGCAGGATCCCGATCAGTACCGGCATCCCCACACCTGCAACCCACATATTGTTCCTCGTCATTGTTTTGTTTCCTTTCTAGGTTGATGTCCTTGCTTGATCTTCTTTGTTTGGACCGGATCCTTGGCGATCTCTAGCCTGCATTCCCTGAAGCCGGAGAGCCCGAGTCCCAGAGTGGCGAATCAACGACTGCGAGGCTGCGACCGCTGACCAGATAGTTCACATCGGTGATACCCAACACCCGCTGTAACTGGTCGGCTGGCACCTTCATCGGTCCGGCAGAGGGAGCTGTTCCCGGCGCGGGTTGAGGGAAAGCGGTCGACATCGCGGTGTGGAACGAAACCTTGCCTTCCACCTTCTGCATGATCTGGTGAATGTGGCCGTTTAACACCGTCACCGAACCGAAACGCTTGACGTAAGACAAAGCCTGTTCGCTGTCGTCGGTTCCCCATCCCCAATCGGGATAGATGGTCCACAATGGAATGTGCGCAAAAAGCACAATCGGCGTGCTGGCAGAGCGGCCATGAAGATCGTCCGCAAGCCACTCCAGTTGCTCGTGACCCAGCGACCCCATGCCTCCAGCTTTCAAATTGGCGACATTCACGAGACCGACGAAATGCACACCTTTGTGATCGAAGCTGTACCATCCAGTGCCCTTTGTACCTTTTCCGTAACGCTGGAGAAATTGCTCGCCATTGTCGGAGAGCATGTCGTGCTCACCCGGCACAAAATAAACCTGCTTTGCGGACGCTCCTTTTAACACCTGGTCCAGCGTGTCGAACTCACTCGGCTTTGAGAGCTGACTCAGATCACCGGTGTGAATAATGAAATCCGGTTTGTGGGGCATCGCATTGATCTTGTTGATTGCCGTCTGCAAAGTAGCGGTGACGTCCGGATTGGCGGGCTTGTTAAAGCCGATATGGCTGTCGCTGATCTGTACAAAGGTGAAGTCCGCGCCTTTGCCGGCATCTTTGCCGTAACCTTTGGCGAAGGCCCGGGACACTGGAATACCACCGCTCATGGTCCAGGCCAGGCCCGTACCCGCCCATGCCATGCACTTCAGGAAACCGCGACGGTCGACTCCGTCATTATTGAGGTCTTGCAAACTCTGATCGATGAGATCTTTCTTCTTGTCTGGCATTTGTCCTCCGTGGTTTGTGACGTTCTGAGTGGATAACTGGCGAGGATCGCTTTTATTCCCGGTCAAAACGGAGCCAAAGCAGAATTGTCTGAGGTCTGAGCGAAATCGAAAGGACGAGACCTCATTTTGCTCGCTTGTGTCAACCATACTGAAGAAGTTACCTTCGCGGACTTCGCCTGTTGTCAGCAAGATGTAACGGGTAAGTAAAGATTTTGGTAATAAGACCTTTTTCAGTCCGCTTTGCCGTCAGTGTGCGAGCCGCAAGCCGAGACTCATCGAGCATCTAACCTGGTAGGTTTACGCCGCTTAGAAAGCCACCCAAATGCCCGGTCACCGCGACAACAGCGACTGCGAGAAGTTCAACCGCCAGGCGATAACTCGGCAAGACAACCGTCCGTCGTCGCGCGCGGAAGTGCACCCACCACACCAGCCAGATCATCACCGTCGAAACACACGCCAGAACGAGGTGCAGCAACAGAATGCCCTTCAGTTTCTGTCCCTCGAGTTGGAACTGCCACGCGAGCAGCCCGGTAGCGAGAACCGGAACAGTCGAAATCGCCGCCGCCAGCAGGTTGTAGTACGCTGCCTGCGCCAGGCCACGTCGCTTCGTCCATTGCGCGATAAAATCGAACGCCACTGCTGTGAGGAACAGACCGATTGGAAAGTGGATCAGCACGACATGTTGTGCGTGCTTGGCCAGAAGTGCCGTCTTGAGATCAAAAGGATTTACCATCGCCATTCCTCTTCTATATTTGCTGGATGTCCTAATGCCTACGCAATTGTGGTTCTGAATCCTCTTACAGCGCGTGTTCACTCCAATCCGAATTCGTGCGAGCGGTGAAAAAGCCCTCACTCCCGCGTGAAAAGGAGAGGACTAAAACGCGGGAGTGAGGCTCGCACACGCTACGGTAAGTAGCGGAACGAAGTAGAGATCATTCCATCCGGTCCGTGCGGCTCCCCGCACTGGATTCGGCCGCGGTTCGCCCTTCTCTCCAGCCGTCATAAGGCTTGAACCAGATGCCGAAGGTGCCTTCGATCAGCACATTCCCTCGGTGACTCCAGTTCGCTCTCTGACTCGTTGTGCAGAACCGGCGGCACTTGGTTTTATTCCGTGGTATTTTTTGTGGGCTATGGGAATAAAACGCTCGTCGGCTGGTTTACCCTTGTGTGCATGCCGGAAGAGAGTTTGCCATCGGAGTCGTTCGAGCAGCTAGCCATGCCTCACTTTGAGCGGCTCTATAACTTTGCCTGCTGGCTGACACAGGACCGGCAGGAAGCCGAGGATCTTGTGCAGGAGACTTATGCCAAGGCGCTTAAGGGGTTTTCTTCGTTCCAGCCGGGAACGAATTTTCGCGCTTGGATCTACAAGATCCTGAGGAATGCGTTTCTGACCTCCCGTACCGGGCTGAAAGCGACGGCTACCGTGCCGCTCGATCTTGAGGGCGAAGAGGAAGCCTTGCCTGTAGTCAAGGAAACGCCGGAGAGCATCCTGCTGCAGCGTTCGGATGGGCAGATCGTACAGCAGGCCCTGGAGCAACTGCCAATCGCCTATCGCGAGATCCTGCTGCTGTGTGAGGTCGAAGAAATGTCCTACCAGGAAATCTCTGCCACTCTCGCCATCCCGATGGGAACGGTGATGTCGCGTTTATCCCGTGCCAGGAAAGCGCTACGCGGCGGCCTACAGCAACAGTTTGCAAAAAGGATGAACTAAAATGGTGACCCATGGTCTGTGAGTCTTGGAAGGCAAAACTCGACAACTGCCTGGACGGCGAGCTCCCAGAGGAGGAAATGCGCGGCTTTGACGCTCATGTGCGCAACTGCCCTTCTTGCTCGGCGGATGCGCTTGCGCGCGTACAGATGAAGCGCGCGATTCAAGTCGCTGGAAAACGTTACGCTCCCAGTGCTGAGTTTCGGAAGCGGATGCAGCAGAAGATTGCTGCAAAACCGCAGCGCAGTTTTGGTCTGGGATGGACATTAGCCGCTGCGGCAGCCGTCATTCTCGTGGTCGGAACGTTGACTTCGGCCTATCTGGGAACTAGATCCGGCAGAGATCAGGTTTTTAGCGAGATCGCAGACTTGCACGTGGCAACCCTGGCCAGTTCATCTCCGGTGGATGTGATTTCCACCGATCGGCATACGGTGAAGCCATGGTTCCAGGGAAAAATCCCCTTCGCGTTCAACTTGCCGGAACTCCAGAACACAGAGTTCTCTTTGCTGGGAGCGCGGATGACCTATCTTGATCAAACGCCGGGCGCACATCTCATTTACGACATGCGGAAGCACCATATTTCTGTGTTCGTGTTCCAGGAACGCTCACTGCCGGCCGGGTTGGACGACAATTCCCTTTCGCCTAAGCAACTGCCGTTCAACCTGGAAACATGGAGTCAAGGCGGCCTTCGCTATTTCGTGATCGGCGATGCGAGTGCTGCGGACATCGATAGTCTTGCGAAATTGTTTAAAGCCGCGTCATAGATTTGACGTCGGTCATTCTGATCCTTTGTACGGTTCTCGGGATTCGACCCCAATCGAGAACTGAGGCGGAAGCTTGTCTTTTCTGCAGCGAAGTTAAGCTCGATGGACACCTCTGTCGCGCCGGCTCTTTGCGCTGCTGCCGCTTAAGCCAAGAACTTATCCCGTCTCATCGCCTAGGACACGAATCCAATCGCGGCTACTCCGGAACGGTCACGACCTCTCCCAATCGTCAGCCAGGCTAAAGCAGCGCTTGCCAGAGACAGCCCTGCGCAAGCCAACATCACAATTCGAAATCCGAATACAAATGCTTCCTTGACGGATTCTCCGATTGCGGTACTGGTACTGGGATTGAGGCCATGGGGAACCTGCAAGCCCGCGAGCTTGATCTCGTCTGCATGAAGTTCCTGCAGAATGGCAGGCGACAGCGAAAGATGAGCCAGACTGTGGTTCAGTTCAGCACCAAAGGCTCTGACCATCACGATCCCGAATATCGCAATCGCGAGTACCCCGGCTATGCGCGCCACGGCATTGTTGATTCCAGACGCTGAGCCGACGCGGTCTTTACTTACCGAGTTCATAACGATAGTGGTGAGAGGAGCTACCGTGACCGCCATTCCAAACCCGAGCACCATGATCGCCGGGAAGAATGTTCTCCAGTAGCCCTCTCCGACCGACGGCACTGCGAACAGGGCAAACCCAAAAGCGACAATGAGTGGACCAGCGATCAACGGAATTCTTGGACCATAGCGGGCGACAAGTCCGCCGGACCAACGAGAGAGAAAGAAGATGAGCAAAATCAACGGAAGGACAGCAGCACCGGCGACTGTGGCGGAATAGCCTTGGACTTGGATCAGATTCAGTGGGAATAAGAAAAAGAAAATTCCAATTGCGGCGTATAGGAACAGTGTAAGCAGGTTTGCACCAGTGAAGCTGCGGGACTCGAACAAAGCCAGCGGGAGCATCGGTGAAGCAGCGTGACTTTCGACAATCACCAAAGCGATAAGACAAGCAATGCCTAGGATCAAACCCCCGAAGACCAGAGGATTTCGCCAACCCAGGTTGACCGATTCCATGAACCCGGCAACCAAGCCACCTAATCCAACGGTGGCAAGCAGCGCTCCTGACCAATCTATGCGGCCCGCGCGGGCCATACGCCTCTCCGGAATATGCCAAAGCGAAATGGCTATCACCGCTGCGGCGAGCGGGAGATTGATGAAGAATACCCACCGCCACGAAGCATGCTCAACCAGCCAACCGCCAAGAACCGGCCCGATAGCGGTTGTGATTGCGGTGAAACCCGACCATGTTCCAATCGCGCGGCCACGACTCTTCTCGTCAAAAGCCACACTGATTATCGCCAGACTGCCAGGCACCAGGAGTGCAGCGCCAATACCTTGAATGCTCCTCGCGATGATTAACTGATGAATGTCCAAGGCGGCACCGCAAACTGCCGACGCGAAGGCAAAAATCGCAATACCGACTACAAATATCAGACGGCGCCCGAACAGGTCCCCGAGCGAACCTCCGACAAGAATCAGCGCGCCCAGAAGCAAGCCGTAAGACTCGACGACCCATTGCACATCGACTACGGTTGCGTGAAACTTGGCTTGAACTGCTGGTAGAGCGACGTTGACGACCGTCCCATCGATGAAAGCCATACTAGAGCCAAGAATAGTCGCGACAAGTATCCAGATTCTCGCCTCTGCCCTACCAGAGACTCCGGCACCTGTTGATCGCATTACGGCTTCATCGCAAGGCGTTCTCATGAAGTCTATGGATGCATACCGAGTACATTAGGTTCTGGAGATCGGCGGCAGTGGTGAGGACAACTAGCTGCCGTTCCGCTCTACACCTGGGCAAAGAGGGCAGCAGCCTTAGCAGCAGATTCCCGATGGCCACAGGTTGATGCTCTCCTGCACTCCCTACCAGTGTGTATGAACGCTCAAACACGTGGGACCTTCGACCTTCGTCTCCCAATCTGCCTTCGCACGAGATCCAACAATCGACACGCGCCACTCGCCAGGCCGGCCGCTCAGAACGTGTTCAACGATCGCCTGCACTTCCGTCCTGATCGTGGCGAACAGGCGCTTCAGTGCTCTTTGTTCAAAGAAGGCACGAGGACTTCGTAAAGTTTCGTAAAAACAAATCCTGGCTGCCAAGTATGGGCCGTATGGCTAGCGGCGCATCGCGTTGCTGTTGCGGAGCGCGGCTTGGCAGGTGGGAAAGGATCGGGTGTAGCGGATCTGGCGACGCGAAGCGCTGAAGGTGCCGCAGAAACAACGGCCACGAGGGCGGTTGTGGTTGCAGATGGCTCGTGCATCCTACCACGAGTATTTCACCGGCTTCACCCCGGTTCCGGTTGCGGAAGTCGCGCTGGCGCATCTGCGCGCGATTTCGACCCCAATCACCGGACGCATTCTCAAGCTGCACAAGACCGATTGCTAGCGTTTGCGCGCCTTATCGCACCTGAACGCTGAGAATCGAGCCGAAAAACGCATGCTGAAGATGAGCCGATTTCATTATGTCTGAATCGTCGGCAAACCGGAAACTATCCAGAAACGGGCTTCGCGGAGATCGCAGTTGACGAGGGTCAACCGGCGATTCCGTAGACGTCGGGACTGATGGGATGGGGGTTACCGGTGGCGTCAACGGTCAGAGTTGGCGTCGTCTGAGCGATGCTCCTTTGAATTGCGAAAAAAAAGGAAGAAGAATGCTGAGGCCCGCGGCAGAGCAGGGCAAGCGAAGCGAGAATCGAAGCATGAATCGCTCCTCCGGCAGGATTCTAAGAAATTTGTTAGAGCCTAGCTGCGCCGGAGTGCACGGTCAAAGGTACGGAAGGACAGGTCAAGGAAAAGCAATTAGCCCACGGACGGCTGGCTTTAACACGACAGATTTCGGCCGAAGTATTAGAAAAGAATAGTCCCCGCGTAATTTCTAAACTTCGGGCGAAACGCGCCCGTGATACGCCCGGTTGGTGGCATAATACAGAGCCATGTTTGTGCTTCGTCTCGCATCGCTCTCCGCCTTGCTTTTTGCCGCCTCTCACTTGTGGGCAGCTGACGCTTCCAGCGCCCAAACGCTTCGCTACACAATCCTGAGTAACGGCCGGACGGCAGGAAATGAAGTGGACGTCTACAGTCCGGGCGGCCACATCGACTCCACGTTCGAGTTCAACGATCGGGGTCGCGGCCCGAAGATCGCTGCGCATTACGTAGTGGCCACGGATGGGTCGCCACTGCGCACGGACATAACCGGCAACGACTACCTAAAGGCTCCGGTTGACGAACATTTCTCCATTGAGGCCGGCGTTGGCCACTGGAAGAGTACTTCCGAGAACGGACAGGCTGCCGCACCGGGATTCTACGTCAGCAACAATGGAGCGCCAGCCGAGCCGGCTCTGCTGGTGGGTGCACTGTTAAATGCGAAGGACGCTCGGGTCAGACTCTTCCCCGCGGGCGAGGCCAGACTGGAACGAATGACGGAAGTGACCGTCGAGAGCCACGGGCAGAAATTGCATGTGACCGAGTTTGCGATCACCGGACTTTCCTTCGAGCCGCAGACCGTGTGGCTCGATGATCACCAGCATTTTTTCGGGCTTCCGGGCAAGTGGTTCGCTCTCCTCCGAGAAGGCTGGGAGGACACGAACGATCAGCTCTATGCCCTCGATCGCAAAGCTCGGGACGAACGCTACGCTCGCCTGGCAGAGGAGTTGACCCGGCATCCGGCTCATCCAGTGGTGGTGGAGCATGTGCGCCTGTTTGATTCCGAGCAGGCCGCTATTCGGGAAGACCAGACGGTTGTCATTCAGGGCGAACGCATAACGATGGTCGGCCCGTTTGAGGCCGTCAGTATTCCGAAGGATGCTGAGATCGTCGAAGGAACTGGCAAAACGCTCGTCCCCGGCCTCTTCGACATGCACGCTCATGCCCAGGCTGGGGATGGGATCTTGAATATTGCCAGCGGCGTAACTACCGTTCGCGACATGGGCAATGACATTGACGAACTTCGGCATTTGCAAGACCAATGGGAGAGAGGTACGGCGATCGGCCCTAGAGTCTGGAAAGCCGGCTTCATTGACGGGCGCGGCGCATTCCAGGCTCCTACCGGTCTATACGCCGATACGGCGGATGAGGCGCAGGCCGCAGTTAATCGTTATGCCGACCTTGGCTACGTCCAGATCAAGCTTTACAGCTCACTTAATCCTGAGTTCGTACCCGGAATTGTGAAGACTGCCCACGCGCGTGGATTGCGCGTGAGCGGGCACATTCCGAACGGCATGATTGCAAGTCAGTTTGTGGAAGTCGGCGCCGACGAAATACAACACATCAACTTCATTTTCCTGAACTTTCTGGCCACGAAGGTGAAGGACACTCGCACTCCGGAACGGTTTACCGCTGTGGGCGATAATGCCGCGAAGCTCGATCTGCAGTCGAAAGAGGTCAATGATTTCATCGCACTGCTCCTCCAGCATCACACCACCGTGGATGTAACCCTCGCCGCCTTTGAGGGCATGTTCACGGGCCGTCCGGGAAAGGTTTCTCCGGATTTCGCTCCCGTGCTGGATCGATTGCCGGCGCAAGTTCAGCGCGGAGCCTATACCGGGGGCCTTCCGGTGACAGAGGAAAACGACCAACTCTACAAAGATTCTTATCAAGCAATGTTGCGGATGACCAAGCGAATGTACGATGCGGGCATTCCGATTCTTGCGGGGACGGACGCGACGGCCGGAATCATGTTGCATCGTGAATTGGAGCTCGAAGTGGAAGCGGGAATCCCGCCGGCGAAGGCATTGCAGATTGCAACTTTCAACGCTGCCCGGCTTCTAAAGCAGGAAAAGGACTTAGGCTCCATTGCGCCTGGAAAGCGAGCCGATCTCTTACTTGTGGAAGGAAATCCCGCCGAACACATCAGCGACATTCGCCGTTGCCGGCTGGTGATGAAGAACGGGGTGCTATACAAAAGCACCGACCTTTATAGCGCTGCTGGCATCAAGCCAGCCGACTAGCTGGATCTCCTCCAGTCAATCTCAGACGTGAGAGACCGGATTCCGCTGTTCTCCCCGTGTGCAGGGTTGCACAATTGCGAAGGTGTTCTCGGCAAACCTTACCTTACCGGATTAGGGAAGAATAGCCCGTCACCCGACCAGAATACGAAGCGAGAGCGCCAGGGCTCCGCACGGGCGAACGCTTTGACATACGACGTATGATGGTTTGGGCGAGACAGGGGTCGCTAGGTCGCCAGAAGTAGAAGAGGTAGACGCATGGGGTCGCTGAAACTGCTTATTGTGGAAGATGATATCGCAAGCTTGGAATTAATGACCGAGGTTTTCACCTCTCTTGAGGCGGAGGTGAGTCCGGTCAGCGATAGCCAGAAAGCAGCGGGCCTCGTGAATCAGGAAAGATTCGATGGGATTTTCCTGGATTTGGAAATGCCCAACCTGCATGGTTTCGATCTGGCGCGTCTAATACGCAAGTCCTCCCGGAATAAATCCACGCCGATTGTTATCGTGACTGGGCGGGACCAGAGAGACACCATGCAACAGGCGTTCACGATCGGAGCAACTTTCTATCTTCAAAAGCCAGTGGACAGGCAAAAGCTGAGCATCTTGTTCCGGACCGTGCGTGGTGGGATGGTAGAGAATCGGCGCCGAAACACGCGTGTTCCCATTCAAACCGAGGTGATGTGCACGGTGGGTTCCCGAACAATACGCGGGGTAACCTGGAATCTCAGCCAAGGGGGGATGCAGGTAGAAGCTGGCGGCTTGCAGTCCGGGGATACTGTGCGAGTGTCCTTCCGATTGCCGGTATCAGGTGTTTCGCTAGAGGCGGTGGGGACAGTGGTCTGGATAAAAGAGAATCGACAGGGAATCCAGTTCACGAACGTGAGCCCACAGAATGACCAGTCGATCCGACAATTTATCGCCGAAGTAGAAAAATAGCGGCTGCGACCGACCTTCAAATCGTGGATTGTAACCGTTCCTATTTGCCAGTCCCTTCTGCACTCTTTCCACTTGCCTGCTTCTCGTGCGATTGATTCGGAGGCGTGTTTCGATCCTCTCGCTTATGCAACAGGCGTTCGAGTTCGTCAGCGAGGGCGCGCGCACTAACCGGTTTCGAGAGGTATCCATCAAAACCAGAATGTAAGATTTTTTCACGGTCGCCCTGCATTGCATAGGCCGTAATGGCCAATATCGGCAGCGGGGCTAGTGCGGGATTCTCGCGGATCCTGCGCGCAACTGCATACCCATCCAGGACTGGCATTCCGATGTCCAACAGCAGTATGTCCGGTTGAGTTTCTTCAACCATCCTTAGCGCTTCTTGACCGTCGCACGCTTCCACTACGGCATGTCCACGGTTTTCTAGCAACTCGCGGAGCAATTCGCGGTTAACTGGATTATCCTCAGCGACGAGAACTTTGGTCATGATTGCCCCACAGACTTTACCAGCTTACGGACCTGGAGAATTCTTCCAACCTCGACAATGAGCTGTTGCTGCCAGGAACCATTCTTGTGAAAGAGCGCTTGGGTTTCGCGAGTGAGAACAGCGAGCTCGTCTCCAGTTAGATTCTTGGCGGTCATCACAAAAATCGGCAGTTCTCTCAAAGTGGCCTCTTGCCGTATATGGCGGATGACCTCAAAACCATCCATACCCGGCATCAGTAGGTCCAGCAAGACTGCACTAACGAGTTTAGAAGATAGCACTTCCAGAGCTCTCGTTCCGCTGCGGACGCTCTCCGTCTCATACCCGGCTGACCGCAGGGTCTCCTCCAACAACTCCAGAGCTCGGGGGTCATCGTCCACCAGCAGAATCGCTGTGTCCTCGTCGGGCTGAGGCAGTACATATTTTCGTATCGTTTCAAGCAGCACGGGTTTACGAACGGGCTTAATGAGATAGTCCACCGCGCCCAAGGCAAAACCGACCTGTTTCTGGTCCACTATGGAAACAATAATGATCGGGACGTTTGCCGTTTCGGGGGCCTGTCTCAGGGCTGCGAGTGTTGCGAAGCCATTGCCACCCGGCATCATTACATCCAGGGTGATTGCGTCTGGCCGGAGGTGTCGAGCCTCCTTAACGGCTTCTTCCCCCGACTCAGCCATGGCAATCCGATACTCGGGACTTAGATAACTAGCAAGAAGCTCACGAGCGGTGACTTCGTCGTCCACAACCAGAATAAGTGGCTTCCCGCGACCTTCAACTGCCATGATCGACGGACTTAGTGGTGCGTTCACCGGCGGAGTCTCGGATCCTCTGGATCCCGCCGGAAGAGTAAAGGTAAATCGGCTGCCTTTCCCAATCTCGCTTTCTAACGAAATTCTGCCCCCTTGTTGCTCCACCAGGCGCCTGGTGATCGCCAGCCCCAGGCCGGTGCCTTCCTGGGTGGTCCCGGCAGGCCCCTCGACCTGCCGAAACTCCTCGAAGATCACGGCCTGATCCTCGGCTCGGACGCCGACGCCCGTATCCGTTACCGAGATGCAAACCGAGTTACTGTCTCCGTGGCAATCGATATCGATTCGGCCCGCCTTCGGTGTGAACTTCACTGCATTGCTCAAGAGGTTGTACAGGATTTGTTTGAAACGGACCCGATCAGCGTAGACGTGTTGATCGCTTTCCATCTTCTGTTCGATCTGGATATCCTTTGCCATCGCCAGCGGCTGGATGGTGGAGAGAACCTCCGGTAAAGCATGCTTGATCTGGAAATCCTCACATCGCAGTTCGAGTTGCCCGGCCTCGATTTTGGAAAGATCCAGAATGTCATTGATCAGCTGCAACAAGTGCGCTGAACCCTTCTTGATGTGGTCGACGAAGCGTTTTTGCTTGACGTTGAGCTCGCCTGGAGTTCCCTCGGCCAACAGATCGGAGAAGCCGACAATGGCATTCAGTGGGGTTCGTAACTCATGGCTCATGCTGGCGAGAAACTTGCTCTTCATCTGGGTCGCGCGCTCGACTTCGCGGTTGCGGAGATCCAGTTCCTTGTTGGCAACCGCCAGCTGCGTAGTGCGTTCCCGAACTCGTTGCTCCAGCTCACCGTGGGCCCGCTGCAGGGCGCCGTCGCGCTGCTGAATCTGCTCCAACATCTCATTGACCGATTCAATCAACGTCGATACTTCGTCGCGATTTGGGTTTGTAGCGGCTCGGATCGAATAGTCCTTCTCGTGAGACACGATGCGAACAGTATGTGCCAACTGCATCACCGGTTCGGAGATAACCCGCTGCGATATTCTTGAAATCAACAGTGCAACGACCAGCGACGCCAGAAGTACGACAACGATGATCACCCCATAACTCTTCAGCCGGTCATTCATTGCTCCCAAGTCGGAGCGGATGTACACAGTCCCCATTGGTTTGCCCTGGAAGATGATCGATCGCGCCAGCCCCAGGTGCCCGTCTCTATACCAGTAAGTCTGGGTTTGACCTGGGGGAATAAGAGGCAGGGGCCGAGTCTCGCCTGCACGATCGCGCCAGTATCCCGCGAAAGGCTGACCTTCATGGGTATAGATCTGGGCGTACATGAGATGACGGTTGGCGTTCAGCGCTGACAGTGTATTCTCCGCGGAATGGGGGTCGCTGAACAGCAGTGCCGAGACGGTATTGTCTCCGATGATCTGGGCCTGGATCGAGACGTTGCTGACGAGGGCAGAACGAGAGCTGTACAGGTCGTAGGCACAAAAACCGCCACAGGCTAATAGCAAGGCCGCCCCGCTCACCAGCATGTTCATCCATGTGAGTTTCTTGGAGATCGAGTAGTGTCGGATGTTGAGCATGTGTGTCAGTCTCTATCCCTTCTGACGGCAGTTGCCACCTTGAGCAGCTCAGAGCTGAGCACGAGGCCCGCGCGCTGAGTTGCGGCGAGGTTAACCTCGAAGCGGATTCGACTCCCTTCCAAGACAAACTGGATCATGCCACGACGTTGCGAGAACTGCGGGATGTCGCTGACAGTCAGGACTGCGCTTTTGTCCAAGGCCTCGATGATCTTGTTGAGGCGGTTGGTCTCCGATGAGCTTATAAACAAGATTTGACAGTCGACCGATTCCTGCGGACTCGAGATTCGCCTCGCGACCACACTTTGCTTTCCCATCATTTCGCCTGCAAGCGTTGCATCGAGCGATGGCCCAAATGGATCCTGGCCCAGGACACAAATGGTGAAGGAGCCCGTCTTGGCGGTTGTGACGCTGGCGGGCCATTCGACAAATCGGCCAAAGTTGTAAAGGTAGGCAGCCTCAACCTGAAACTCACTGGGCTTTTGTTGCCCAAGAGCGACTGACCCGGCAAAGAGCAGCCACACGACGGACGCAATTGTGTACCGAACCAAGATGCCGCGATCTCGCGACAACCTGCCATGCCCTCGGAAGGCAGCCTTGTGATTTCCACGCTTCATGAGTGTTTCTTTGCTACCTCGCTCCCATATTTCCGCATGTTGAGGATGGAGAAGTTTTGTCTGACCGACGAAACTCAAAGTTGTCGGATCACGTGTTATCTGAGCCTCGCATCGCCTGTCCCGCATTCGAGCTGGAGGAACTCTGGTGGACGTCACTTTTCACCGAATCGCCAAACGAGCTTCGTGTAAATGCTCCTCTTGATTTCAACCGGCCCGCCGGGATCGCCGCCGAACTGAGCATAGTGCGGCTGCAACAGGTTTTGACCGCCGATGGACAGCTCCAATTCTGGACTGATGTGCCAGCCGAATCTCGTGTCCATGGTTTGGTAGCTTGCGACCGTCTGGGCGGGCAGGGCGCTGACGTAACGATAAGTCTGGTCAAAGTCCATTTTCTTTGGCAGATTCACGAAAGATTGAATCGTCACCTGGTGGCGCGGGCTTGATCCCTCATACCCGGGAATGCTGGTTGGATCATTGCTCCCCGGCTTGTTTTCCAAATCCATATCCAGGTACGAATACGAGGCTCGCAGTTCCCACCCGGTCACCGGCTTCCAATCCGGCGACACTTCGATTCCTTTTGTGGTGCCTTTGATCCCATTACTGGTAAGCAGCGGAATGATCGCATGCTCTGGCGCAGGCGACGGTTCGAGGAAGGGAGTACCCACCTGAAAGCTATAGAGATCGTTGTAATCATTGTAAAACAGCGCAACATCCACGTAGCAGTGAGGCGTCACCAGCCTTCGATAGCCGGTTTCATATGCGACTAATTCCTCCGATTGGAACTGGGGGTTGCCGCTGACACGCAAATAAATGGGCAGCGGCGTCACCGTTGCGAAGTCCGTGAGTTCTACATCCGTGTCGAGACGGGACGGAGTTCGAACCGCCCGGGTGACGGAGCCCCACAAGGACTCTCGCGGCGTGCGGTTCCACAGCAAACGTCCGCTCGGCTGCACCTCGAAACCGGTGTAGTTGTTATGTTCGAGTTTAGTCCCCACGGTCAGCGAGAGCCGGCGTTTGAAGAAGGAAATCTCATCCTGCGCGAAGCCGCTATAAACCAGGTCGGTCAGGTGTTGCGGCAGGAAGTCGATCGAGGGTACGAGTTGTATAGCATTCCCCGGACTCACACGTGCTCCCAGCCCCCAGAGAAAATTTTGTTGCCCCGGCAGGGTCAAATGATCGAGAAAATCAACGTCGAAGGTGTCCCGAGTCTCTCCGAATTCAGGCTCGAAATGGTTGGTGCGGTCAACGTAAGCCTGAAGCTGGAAGTCCGATCCCTGGTTCAGCACGCGCTTCCAGCGGCCCAGCAGATTCCCTCCCGTCAGGTATGCGGTGCCGTAAGCGTTGACTTGGGAGGGCGGCGAATACAGTGCATACGTGGTCGCCTCGCCAGCCCCCTCGCGATAGATATCGCCTTGAAACGTGAAGCTATCGCGAGCGCCCCGGTCCCAGTCGGTACGGAACCCGGCCTGGCCCATTCGCCACTCATCGAAGTTTGGGCCATCCGGATGAAACTCGCCACCACGGTCGAAGCCCATGCCGTAAACGCGGTAGTTGAACCCGCTACGGTTCGCATCCCCGTAGCGGAAGCTGCCGGTGCCTTGGTCAACATTGCCGCCGCCCAGCGACGCCATCGACCCGTGTGTGTCCTTGGCGTTCTTAGTGATGATGTTGATGATCCCATCGACCGCATTCGCTCCCCAAATGGTGCCGCCGGGCCCCCGGATCACCTCAATGCGCTCGATGTCTTCGAGCGGAGTCGCCTGGGCTTGCCAATAGACGCCTGCGAACAGCGGGGTGTAAACGCTCCGTCCGTCGATCAGTACGAGCAGTTTGCTGGCTAACGCGGCACCGAATCCGCGAATGCCCACCGACCAGTGATCCGAGTCGACTTGGGCCACCTCAACCCCCGGCGCCAGTCGCAACAGTTCCGGAATACTTGTGGCACCCGACCGGCGGATATCCTCCTGGGTGATAACGAAGACGGCTGCAGGCGTCTTCCAAACCTCCTCCGGCTCTTTGGACGCTGTCGTTACTTCCACGTTGCCGAGTTGCGCCAAGCTCAATTGTTTGAGGGGCTCCCCACTCGCTTGGTCTTCTTGCGGAGCGGCGAAACTCTGGTTGACCAGTCCCGTGAGCACGAACAAGACGATGATGGCAGCGCGCTGCACAAATTTCACACGAGAACGAGCCTCTGCGTCAGGCGTGACTCCAGTCGCGTCATGCCTGATGTGAGATAGCCACATGCTCAAAACTGGCTTCATGCTCAGAAAATAGCTCCTCTCTTTAGACTTAGCTGTGTGCACCCGCCGCCGCGCCGCGCGATAAGAACTCGGGTGTTCCGCTCCTGACAAGCCGCTCGAACTCTTCGAAGATTCCCGGATCCCACCAGCCCTTGGCGACTTCTTCTTTCATCGTCTGAAGGGCATCGGCGCTGGAAAAGGCCTTCTTATACGGACGCTCGGTCGTCAGCGCATCATAAACATCGACAATCTGCATCACCCTGGCGGTAACCGGGGTTGCGTCTCCTCGAAGCCCATCGGGATATCCTGAGCCGTCGTATTTCTCGTGATGGTGCCGGATGATCGGAAGCACCTGCCGGAACGACTTCAAGGGTGCGCAGATACGCTCCCCAACGATGGGATGCTCCCGCATAACTTTCCATTCCTCTTCGGTCAGACGGCCAGGCTTCAAAAGGATTGCATCGGGCACAGCAACCTTCCCGACGTCATGCACAACTCCCGCGCGCCGAAGAGCCGTAACCTGATCCTCTGGGAGTCCGAGATGCTCGCCCAAACGGGTCGCGTATTCCGACAATCGTTCACAGTGCCCGTGGGTGTGTGGGTCCTTCCCCTCGATGCTGCGGGCCAGAGAAAAAAGGACGGACTCAGCCCGCTCCAATTCGTCGGTGCGGAGCTTGAGTTTCAATAGCGACTGGACGCGGGCGAGCAGCTCGGTTCGATCCACCGGCCGGGTTAGGAAATCATCCGCACCGACCCTGATGCCCTCGATTCGATCCTGCTTGTCCGATAGCGCGGTAATCAAGACGACCGGTATCAGATAGGTTCCTGGGTTGGTCTTTATCTTCTCGCACACTTCAAAACCGTTCACGTGAGGCATCATCACGTCCAGAAGCACGAGGTCGACTTGCGTCTCAGCTAATTCCTGGAGAGCGGCGGTGCCGTCCGGAACGGAAATGACTTTGAAGCCCTGCGGAGTTAGAAGTTCTTCCAGCAGCTCCCGGTTCGAAGCTTGATCGTCGGCAACCAAAATGGTTCCGGTGACGGGCTGAAATGGCCGATGCAACATCTTCACATCCGTTATTTGCACACGATCGCCGTTAGCATGGCATGGGAAGAAAGGACAACGCTAATTACCGAAGTTATGAGTTCGTGGTCGCTGTAGGCAGGTTCGAATTTTGGTCTAACTCGGGATAACTCTCGGATCG